>JBLIZM010000253.1:0-5512 GCA_048859855.1 Trichlorobacter sp. | reverse complement strand
ATGTTGATGCAAATGCATGGGAAGATGGGACTGAACGGCGATGGTAGGCGCTTACATTGCTCTCCAATCCACTATCTATATGAATTATATATGAAAAATAGTTTTCATGGAACTTATCGGTGAATTGGGCGCAATACCCCTGTTTGGGTGGTACAAAGCCCTTCCGCCTGCGGAAGAGCCTTGTTACGTGGTCACGCTGGTTCATCCAGGGAAGGATTCGATGGTGACTCCACCGAAGGTGCCAAGGATTTCCGATGCCGCTTTATCAGATCGGGTTTTGCGTTGTTCTGAGGCGTCAAAGCTACGAAGCAATTTGAGCTGAACCTCCTTGTCCTGGAGCACGATCAGAGGCATTGGCGCGGTAACGGTTTTGAGTACCCCTGCGGCCATGACGTTTGCCACTGGCTGAACCTTTACTTCCCTTCGTTCCCGGAGATAAGGCTCCGGGGTGCTGGCGATCTTCTGGATAAGCTGCTCCAGGGGAAGTTGATAGTCTGGCCCAGATCGCTCCAGCTCCTCTCTGATGCGTTGCAAAAGCTCCTCTTTTACGGGCTTCTTCAAGGAGTCCTTCCGTTGCCAGGTGAAGCGGATAGAGTCGATGTCGCCATTGGTATAGCACCGAATTTGTCTGTAAAGGTGGAGAGTCATGACGCCAGGGCAGTCCGCTCGAAGTGCTTCAAACCTTTCTTGCCTGGTGGGGTACGTCGAGATAATGAACTCCTCGATACCAGCTTTGGCCGCGTTGATGCGTTCAACCGTCGCCGCAATTTCGTCAGCTACACCAATCCTGGAAGGGGAGAACCAGAGTACCCCCACGGTGCGCCTGGCAGACTTCTGCGAATAGTCTGGGTTGATGTGAAGATCTCTGTAGCTGTGCGCTGCCAGTTCAAGAGCTTCACGGCCAGTTTGTTCAGTTACGACAATCTTGTTGACGGGCTCGTTCTCCATTCCTTTTCTGGTAGGAGGGATGGCCGCAACTTTTGCGTACCGTGGCGGTAGTCGTTTGATAAGGGAGGACAGGTTCGTTAAGTCGCGGCACATGGCCGAGAATTGTTCTGATATGAAGTTTTTAGCCATGTTGCCGCCTATGTGTGGGTTTGTTCTAACAGATCATTGGTTACATAGTAGACAGCTTTAGACCATCATGCAACGAGGGGGAGGGGCAAGAATACGCCTCCGCTTCGCGTCGGCGGGTGTCCTGTTTGACCTTCGTGTGTGAGATTAGATTGAGAAAGAGAGAGAAAAAGAGAGAAAGAAGAAAAGCGCGGGGCAAGCCAGAAATGTGGCCGAGGGGGACTGCGGGGGCGGGGCTGGCACCCTCTATACCCCACTTTGCATGATGGTCTAAGTTTGTGGTGTTGGGACTATTTCTAGGGTGCCTTGGTATGTGCGATTAGGACAGATTGCGGTCCATCCACGCTGATTGACGCAGCAGCGCGATGGCATCAGAAGGGGTAACTTTCCATGCGTTGGAGAGCTGGCGAACTGCGAAGACTGCGAGCTCCATACGGTCGTCATCATTGATGAAATTCTGGAGCTGGTTTCCTCGCTCGCTCAGGATGATCGCAACACCGGCCTTGCCGTTGTTGTAAACCGCAAAGCTCTTATTCTTCGAGTCCCCGTGATAGGAACCCTCAGCCTTGCTACGCAAGCCAAAGAGAACGCTGCAAAACGCCGTCAGTTCGCCACGAGTGAGCTGCACCGTGATCTTGCTTTTCCAGTCTGGGCTGGACCCCGATGCCCTGATCGGCGCAATCTCGATGCTGACCGTAGGATATTCACCTCTGGTTAGCGTGTGTTGCACATTCAGGCCGGTGCGTTTCGCGGGGTCCTTCTGCCAGTCTGAGAAAAATTTGATGCTATCGCCGTAGGATTGTTCTGTCATTCCAAATTACCTTTGCTTTGAAGCTCCTGGAGCTGGACCACGAGGTCACGTTGGACTTTGGCTATCTCTGTCACCAGGTCGGCGGTGGCAATAGCGTCGGTCGCTGCTGAATGGGCTCGACCTTTCCAGCTCACACCTGCCTCGCAGGTGGCATCCGCAAGTGAGATTGTGCCGTGCCGGTTGGTTGAGCCAAAGGCATCAGCCGCCAGCTTCATCGCGCATAGACAGTTCTGCTCTTGCCACCAAGAGAGTTGGTCTCCAAATGCACTGGCTGTTTGCCTCAACATCCTGCTGTCGAAACTGGAGTTAAATATCACCAGATGACGGCCCGACAAAAGCCGGGCGAGAGCTGGCGCAACTTGATTCCACGTAGGCTCATTCGACAGCTCTGCCTCGTTGATACCATGAACACCCATTGCCTGAGGGTCAATTTCCACGGTTGGCCGCAATCTGGTGCAGAGGAGAACAGCGCCTCTGATGTCTGTAACAGCCAGCTCGATCACCTGGTCTCTTTCACCAAGTCCGGTCGTCTCGGTCTCGAGTCCCAGAGGTTCCCGAGCGACCCACCTTTGTGCCAAGACAGAGGCCTTTGCTAGGTTGCTACGCATTCTTGCCTTGACCGAAAGGATGGATTGCGCCCGTATTTGCTTTTGTGATGCCGGTGAACAGACCCTTCTCCGCATTGGTTGGCAATCTGCTATCCGGTACACTCCAAATTGGCCGCCATACCCGTTTTTGTAGAACGAAACTGGCTCTACTCCTGGCTTAGGCTTCATCCGAAATTCGTCCCTGAGCCGTCCTTTTGAAAAGCACCTATCGGCTTTCATGGCTTCGGCTCTGGCAAGTTCGAGTTCTTCATCATTCATGCTGTTAATCCGCTATATCGAGGCGTTGGCTTGCTCTCTTCAAGCGCTCATCGCCGCGCCTGTCATATTTCTGGGTAGTTGCAATGCTTGAGTGGCCCATTGCGTCCTTCACGGTCACAATATCCTCACCGTTATCCAGCATCGAGGAGGCAAAGGTGCGTCGCAGGTCATGGGGCGCAAACATCTCCAGACCGGCTTCAACTCTTCTGGTCTCCAAGATGTGGTAGATGGCCTGATCCGACATCCGCTCTCCAGTCACATCATCAAACCGCCTGATCCTCGGGAATAAAGGCCCTTCATGCGTTCCTCGAACCTCTTCAACCCACTTATCCAGTCTTTTCCATGCGCCACCAGGCACATACGCCATTCTCTCTTTGTTGCCCTTGCCAAGGACCTTGAGAGCGCGGTCCTTGTAGATCATGCTTTCCATGTCCAGCGCAACGATTTCCGAGCGGCGCAAGCCACACCCGAGGAGCACCCCGAGAATGGCCGCATCCCGAAGCCCTTTGGCGCTTGAATCACTTTCACATGTGAAAAAGAGGCTGCGAATCTCATGGCGTTCAAGTGCTCGCCCTTTTGGGAGTCGAGATCCACGTACTGAACGGACTTGCTTAATGTGCTGGAAGCTGTCCGTATCAATTTGCTTCATCGTCCAGGCTTCAAGAGCCACCCCTTTGAGCGCTGACAGGTAGGTGTTGATCGTTGCCGGAGCCTTCCCTGCATCCCCCAGCATTTCCAGCACCGCCAATATGTGGTGCCGCCTCATTGAGCTCCATGCACAGTCACGAAGGTTCTGAAACCCGATCATCTTGGCGACAATGTTAAGGAATGAGCTCATGGTCTGCCTGCTTCGCTTTGACCCGAGGCTCACCAGATAGGCGACGGCGGGGTTGTCCTGGATGTTCCGGAGCGAGCTCGATGACGGCAACAGTTCACCGCGAATGCTTTGTTCTGCCGGAACATTTACTTTCGCATGTGAAACTAGCTCTTCCTTGTCATTGTTTGTGTCGTGCAAAGTCACCTCCTAAGCCCGACCGCAACGAGAAGAAAATCCCATATTTTGAGGTGAAGAGGTAGTTCCTCCTCCATATGTTGCGTTTCGTAGCTTTGCATCAGTGGTTCAAACTTGGTTGGATTGCACAGCAATTCGTAAACTGTTCGGTTGGGCTTGGTGATCGGCTTATTCGGAGTGAATCCATGTTTGTTCTGGAGGTACAGCGCTACCGCGCCACTTCTGGATTCTCCGTAATAGCAATGAACGAAGATCTGATCGATACCGCTACCAACCAATCCATCCAGGAAGGTGGACAGCTTTTCAGCCTGGGATGAGTCAATGTAAGAGGCGTAATTCATCCGGAACGCTGCCTTCATCGTGTGGATGGTGTTCTCAGAATAGCCGCCGTCATAGAAGCTATCGCGGTACAACTGCTCCCACTGTCCGAGAGCGGCAGGGGACTTGTCTGGGTCAGTTATGGAGATCATGGCCGCACCGGCAACTGGCTCCAGCCTTTCGGCCTCAGACTGGCTGATAAAGGTAACTTTTTTCATCGGCCCCTCCTACATCATACGACGAGCACAAGGATGAGAAGCCATAAGCTCACGGGCCTGGCGCTCGCCTTCGTCAGTACCGACCGGAGCGGTGGTATAGACACCACCATGCCTCAGGTCCACTATGTTGCTTCGGCAGCACTGACCGACGTTCTGCACCTTACTGTCTGCATCCAACCCACCAAATGTGTGGCAAGGCCCAGAAAACGGCTTTTTGCACACTGAGCATCGGTTACTGTTCTTGTTGATGACTCTCGCCAACACCTTTTCAAATTTGTTTTTGTTTAACATCGAGTTCTCCACACAAAGTTACTGGCCGAGCATCCCTGCCAGGGCGGTCTGCTGGCCTTCGCTACAAGGTGCAAATCCGGCAAAAGTACCGGCATTAACCTTGAGCTCATCAAAGCGTCCATCGGTGTCCCGGTAGTACACCTTACGTTTTCCAATTCCACCTTCGAGGTTTGCGGCCAACCAGGCGATCACTGCATCAGCATCGTTCGTAACTGATGCTCCCTGATCCAGATCGACAAGTACCAGGTGGGTGTCAGTCTGGAGTGCTACCTCGAAGGTCGCTCTTACATCAAAAATCACTGATCGCGCTCCTTGTAAAAAGTGGGCATTCAGCACCACCTATCCTATTCCAAAAACTCTACTTTTTCAAAGATACATTTTAATAAGTAGAACAAACCACGCAGACTTTACGATTATTTACTGTAATTATCATAATTACGGTAATACGATAATTTTACAGGTAACGACAAATGTAAGGATACAAAAAAGTATCATACTTTAACCGCTATAACTTATTGATATTGATATAGCGGTTATTTTTTAAGCCTCTAAAAGTATCACACTTTTACTTGTTGTCTCATAAACCATCAAAAAAACGAAAACAAAAAAGCATCATACTTAAAGCCAAATACCTGCGAAGTTTAGCAAAAAACTTGTCTTCCCCTCATGAACTGTAAATACTCATCAGAAAAGATTCCATCCAAAATAAAAAATGGGCTTCTCATCCTAGAAAGAGTAGCCCATATTGGTGACATTAATATCTAGCCGCTTACGACTTCCATCAATTTCGAGTAACTCGTAACGACATCATATTTGACGTTTTCACTCGTGATCTCTGCATTAATTTTTTCAAAGAATTTCCTAGCACATTCAATCTTGCGATCTTCTATGCCACGCAATTCAAGCGAAGACATCGTTCCTT
>JBLIZM010000252.1:0-6891 GCA_048859855.1 Trichlorobacter sp. | reverse complement strand
TACCCCCGAGGGTATTTCCGACCGTTGCCACGAGGAGTAAACCCGCAGCCGACTGATTCGCTGCGACCAATGCTATAAACAGCCACTCTGACCCCAACGGTAGAATCGTCGCTGCTGCGAAACTAACAAGAAAGAGGACGACCAGATGATACTCCAAGACCAATGGCCAAACACTTTGGAAATATGGTATAAGCATGGAGTCAAGCATAGAGAAACGCCTCATTTCCTTACAGGACAATACTACCGCAAATCAGCAGGACAAGGAACCGTAATTCTATGACCTCAGGACGTCCCGCACGTCAATACTCACAAGCGTCACGAGTCCATACACTCATTCGCTTGATAGAAACCCGTCAAGGGGTAACGGTCTCTGAACTTGCGGAGATACTGAGCGTCAGTAAACGTACCATCTACCGGGATATCATCGCGCTTGAAGAAGCCGGATATCCACTCCTCTCTGAAAAAACCGACGGAGAAGCATACTATTATTTCCTCACCAAAACGGATCAAGGGACTGGGACGACCTTTACCATTGAGGAGTTCCTCTCACTTCAAATACTAAAAGGGATTAGCGCCCAGCTTCCGGCAAGTCTGTTTCAAAAGGATATCGACACTATTATTCAAAAGGTTCACGCATCGCTCCCTCCTCGCGCCGTAGCCCATCTTGAACGTATCACCGCTGTGCCCCTCCCTCGATTCCAAGGACGCATAAGCAGTACGCCACCACAGGATGTTGAAGAAGCAATCCGCAAAGCACTGCTGCTACAGTACCGGCTGCATATTCATTATCGCAAGGGGCCCAATGACAGCCAGACCTACCGTATCGAACCGTATACCCTGGTTCTGGCAAAAGGAGGGGCATATCTGCTGGCATTTACCCTCAATCGCAATGCCATGCGATTATTTGCCATGGAGCGGATTGTTTCGGCATCTGTTCAAACAGAACGATTCGAAATTCCGGAAGGATTTCAACCTGAAAGTTGCTTTAACGATGCCTTTGGGCTGGTTTCTGAAACGCCCCATACCATCGAGGTACTGTTTTCACCGACCGTTGCCCACCGTATCGAAGGGAGAGTATGGCATCCGCACCAATCAACCACGACCCATGCTGACGGCAGCATCACCCTCACCTTTACCGCTTCAGGCACCATGGAAATAATTGCATGGATACTGTCATTCGGACAACACGCCGAAATCATACAACCACAAGTACTAAGGGATGCCTTACAACAGCACCTTTCCATACTACATGCTCGCTACCAGCAGGAAACAGCCTAATCACTTGACCCCATGCGGAACAAACTGCATAATTCCTTGTATGGAACAGCCCCTAGAAAACGTACTTAAAAGTCGTATAGAACAACACGGCCCTATGCCATTTATTGACTTTATGGCTGCCTGCTTATATGAGCCGGGGCAGGGATACTACACCTCCCCCGGCCGTAAAGTAGGGGCAGCCGGGGATTTTTATACCAGTATCTCCGTGCATGCAGCCTTCGGTCGAGTCCTGGCCCGTGAGATTACTGCCATGTGGCAGTCTCTCCACTGCCCGAGTCACTTTACCCTTATGGAAGTCGGGGCCGGTCACGGTAGACTTGCGTGCGATATTCTCGATTATCTTGCTGAATGTCAGCCAGACTGCTACCAAACCCTCTCCCTGATCCTGGTGGACCAGGAACCAACCCTGATAGAGGCACAACAGACCACCCTCAAAGCCCATAGTAACAAGGTGACATCAATGACACCGGAACAGGCACGCTCACAATCATTTGTCGGCGTGCTGTATTCAAATGAGCTGATCGATGCCATGCCGGTTCATCGGGTCATTATGACGAGTCAGGGGCTAAAAGAAATCTATGTCGGCCACGATGGCAACCAGTTCATTGACCTTCTTCAGGAGCCTTCAACTCCGAGACTGACTGAGTATCTGGACTCCTATGCGATCCCGCTCCACCCAGGGCAGGAAGCTGAAATATCGTTAGCAGCCATTGATTGGCTCAACGATATGTATCATGTGCTGACAGCCGGTTTTATCATGACCATCGATTATGGCTGGGCGAAGGCACAGCTCTATGCGCCAGAGCGAAAACTTGGCACCTTGCTGTGCTATCATCAGCATACGGTTGAAGACAACCCCTACATCCGTATCGGCCAACAAGACATCACAACTCATATCAACTTCAGCGCATTACTCGAGCGGGGAGAAGAGCTCGGACTGGAAACCATCTGGTTCGGTGACCAATCTAGATTTTTACTCAATGCCGGTATTCTCGAAGAGCTTGAAGCGATGGAAGCGTCCGGCGCTCCGGAAAAAGAGCGGCTCAAGTTCCGGCTTGCTCTCAAGCGACTCATCATGCCTGAGGGGGGGATGGGTGATACCTTCAGAGTACTGGTACAGGCTAAAGCAGTTGAAAAACCACTCCTGCGGTGCCAGCAAGGACTGACCTCGTGATACAGCCTGACATTATTCGCGCACTGGTTTTTGATCTAGACGGCACCCTCTATGTTTCGTCAAGTTTTGAAGAGGCTGTCTGGAAGTCGGTCTCACGCTATACAGCAGAACTGTTCGGCTGCTCCCCCGATGAGGCAGGCGACCGCCTGCATACCCACCGAGATGAGCTCACCGCAGCTCGAGGGACTGTGCAAACTATAGCCGCTGCCATAGAAAGCATCGGTGGCTCAATCCAGGAAATGCACCATCGCTTTGCGACAGATATTGAACCAACAGAGCATATGGAAGCAACGCCCGAGGTTACCGCTCTGATGGATGCGCTTAAGGGGCACTATACCTCCTGGCTCTTAACAAACAATAACACTACCCTAACGGGAAAAATCCTGGAACATCTTCAGCTTGAAACCGCATTCCACCGGGTTATTACCGTCAACGAGACGTGGCGCCCAAAGCCAAATCAGGATCTGCTGTCTGATATACTTGCCGCCCTTGCGCTTCCACCTGAGCAGATACTGTTTGTCGGTGACCGATACGATATTGACCTGCGTCTTCCCGCTGCGGCTGGTTGTCAGGTCCACCTGACCAAGACCGTTGAAGAGCTTTTAGCACTGGGACAACAACTACTCCCCCAGCGATAGCGACCACCCTGTACTCGAGGCCCCTATGACCGAACCAACGGATACGCTCCATATCCTCTTTGCAGCCTCAGAAGCCGCCCCCTTTGCAAAGACCGGTGGACTCGGCGAAGTAGCCGGTGATCTTCCCCGCTACCTTGCTGAAATCGGACACGATGTACGGCTCGTGATGCCACGCTATTACTCCATAGATCCAGAGCGGCATGCTCTCGAGCTCCTGCCGGGAACACTTGTCGTACCAATGGGGGTTATGGGAGAGATGTACTGTGGTATCTGGCGGGGTACCTTGCCGAACAGCACGGTACCGGTTTATCTGCTTGAGCATGAAGGACTCTATGGAAGAGACGGTATTTATGGGGTTAACAACGAAGGATATCCCGATAACGACCTCCGGTATCTCTTCCTGTCACGCGCAGCCCTTGAGCTTCCCAAGTTCCTGGACTGGTCTCCTGATATTGTCCATGCTCACGACTGGCATACTGCTGCTATCCCCATCTTGTTAAATACGCGCTATCGAAATGACCGGTATCTTAAGAATACGGCATCCATACTAACCATCCATAACATGCAGCACCAAGGGACATTCCCACCAGCCACCATGGAAGTACTCGATATCGGCTGGGAACACTTCACCTTCCTTGAGCTTGAGCACCATGATCAGGTGAATCTGCTTAAAGGGGGTATCTGCCACGCGACGCTGCTCAACACCGTCAGCGAAGGATACGCCCGTGAGATTCAAACCCCACTCTACGGCTGGGGGCTTGAACAGAATTTACAGAAACGCTCTAACGAGTTACGTGGCATTTTAAATGGCGTAGACTATACTGAATGGAGTCCGGGACACGACCGCTATATCCCGGCACCCTATGATCGCACTGATCTCTCCGGCAAACGTGTCTGCAAAAAAGCGTTGCAAGAGCGTTTTGGGCTCCCCCAGCGTGATGTACCAATCTTTGGGGTCGTTTCCCGCATGGTTCCACAAAAAGGAACAGACCTTATTGCAGAAGCATTGCACCGGATACTGGCACTTGATGTCCAGTTGGTGATTGTCGGCAACGGCGAACCATGGGCACACTTCTACTTTGGAGAAGCGGCATACCACAACCCGGAGAAGCTTGGCTGCTTTATCGGCTACGACAATGCACTTGCTCACCTCGTGGAGGCAGGGAGTGATTTTTTCCTGATGCCCTCGGCTTTTGAACCCTGCGGCCTAAACCAGATGTACTCCCTCGCCTATGGAACGCCACCGATTGTCAGGGCAACGGGTGGGCTTGATGATAGTGTTGAAAACTTCAATGAGGCAACCGGTGACGGAGACGGCTTCAAGTTCCACAGTCACACCGCCACGGCGCTCTACGACACTATCGGCTGGGCGACCTGGACCTACTATCATAATAAGCAGGGGCTGACCCAACTTCAGCAAAACGGTATGAAAAAGCGATTTACCTGGCAGGCTGCGGCCCGGTCATATCAAGATATGTATCACGACGCGCGTGCTCGCATCAAAACGGATTAAATTAAGGAATGTTTGTATGAGGATCACTGGACTAAGAACCCTATACCGTACAGCCTGCATACTCATGGTGCTGTGTATGTTCCCCTGCGCTGTACGCGCAGCAGAGATACTTCCTCCCTACCCACTGCTACCAACCGGATATAGCTCTATCACGGTATTTGATTATCAAAAGAGATACGTTGGCAGAATACTCCCCGAAAAACGCTACTGGACACCGATTAATCGTATCCCGGTTTTTTTACAACGGGCGGTTGTTGCTGTCGAGGACTCCCGTTTCTACGAACATAACGGTATTGACCTCCGCGGCATTGCCCGGGCAGTCGTCAAGGATGTTGTCAAAGGGAAGTTGGCTGAAGGGGGATCAACCATTACCCAGCAGCTGATTAAAAACCGCTATCTCACGGCCCATAAAACAATCGACCGCAAAGTCAAAGAAGGCTTTATGGCGATTGAGTTTGAGAAGAAATATACCAAGCGACAAATTCTTGAAATGTACCTAAACGAAATCTATTACGGCAACGGTGCCTGGGGGATCGCACAGGCCGCACGGATTTATTTCGATAAACTACCCGAGGAACTAAACGAAGCGGAGTGTACGGTGCTTGCTGGTGTCCCCAAAAGCCCCGGCCGCTATAATCCATTAGGAAAACCTGAAGACGTCGGGCAACGTAAAACCGTTGTACTTAAGAGGATGGAAGAGGTTGGGGCGATAAGCCCGCGACAGCTACAGACCATCAGAAGCCAGTCTGCAGCCCCCTTTCCCCTGAATAAGGCTCCCTATTACCTCTCCCTTATTCGTGGGAAACTATTGGAGCTGTATGGACCGATGATTATTGATCAAGGGGGGCTTGAGATTATCGCAGCCCTGGACCTCCCGCTACAGCTTGCCGGGGAGGCCGCCGTCAAAGCCGGCGCCCGCAGAC
Organism: Trichlorobacter sp.; assembly: GCA_048859855.1. Lineage (GTDB taxonomy): Bacteria > Desulfobacterota > Desulfuromonadia > Geobacterales > Pseudopelobacteraceae > Trichlorobacter. The sequence continues at coordinate 1,365 of JBLIZM010000252.1, read as the reverse complement.
TTTCTCCGACCATGGAGGCAGCCTTGGTCTGCTTTGACGTAACCAACGGCAACCTGCTTGCTGCCGTTGGAGGCACTGACTTCAAAACATCTCCTTACAACCGGGCGCTCGTTGCGAAACGCCAGCCAGGTTCAGCCATGAAACCGCTCATCTATGCAGCGGCTTTTGAGCAGGGGCTGCAGGAGAGCAGTACACTGGTAGATAGCCCAATTACCTATCCCCATGGGGTCGGCAACACCGCCTGGACGCCACAAAACTATGACGGTAAACATCATGGGACACTGACCCTTCGGCGGGCATTGGCCACTTCCAATAACATCATTGCCGTCAGACTGCTTGAAAAAATATCGGTCCCCACTGCTGTTGCTTATAGCAGACGGGTTGGTCTGACTCCACCGGACCGTCCAGGGCTGTCCTATGCCCTGGGAACCGATGAGGTCACGCTGCACGATCTGACAAAAGCATATATCCCCTTCGCTGCCGAGGGGATGCAACCGGGGATACGGACCCTTATCAGTATTCGCCAGCGTCATGACAACCTGTATCGCGAGCAGCCGGTCACAACCGATCAGCCGGTGTCCCCGTACATTGCCTCAGCAGTCACCTCTGTTCTGAAAGATGTCCTTAACTACGGCACTGCGAAAAACCTGAAGCGTTTTCAGGCGGCAAACCCCTCCGCGGGTAAAACAGGCACGACCAATGACTATCGGGATGCATGGTTCATCGGATATACCCCCCGGCTTGTCACCGGCGTATGGGTCGGCTATGACCAACCCCGTTCTGGTGGACGTGGTTTCACCGGTGGCGCGGCAGCCGCTCCAATATGGGAACAGTTTATGCGCACAGCCGTAAAGGGATATCCCGGTGGCTCCTTCAAGGAAATCGCTCCACCGTCCGAGCACCAACTTCCCAAGCCGGTAGTACCGATTCTTCCCTAATGATCCAGAACCAACCGCCACCGACCGGTATTACGCAGCTCGTTACCCGGTTACAAGATCAGGACGAGCTGCGAACCATCACGGATCTTGACCCTGCTTTTGAAATAGCGGCCATAACAAGACGTATCTGCGCCATCCCCGGTGGCGGTCCTGCGGTACTGTTCCGGCTTCCCAATAATCCCGATGCATCGGTTATTACGAATCTCTTTGGCAGCATCTATCGCCAGGAACTGGCTCTTGGTGTCCCCAAAGGCATACGAGCTCTTCACGATCGGATTGCCCCCTGTCTCGAGGAGAGTAGCAACCAATGGATGCTCCCAACGGGATTGGTCCCTACCAGAACCCAAAGACCCGACCAGCTCAAGCGGACAGAATCGTTTTCTCTTCGCGATCTTCCCACCATTCGTAATTGGCCGCTTGACGGAAC
>JBLIZM010000251.1:0-4384 GCA_048859855.1 Trichlorobacter sp. | reverse complement strand
ACGACGCTCTTCCGATCTGTTCAGGCCTTCGGTGCTGCCAGCACAGATCCGCGTTTCAAGGTGGATCATAAGGGTGACTGGACAGAAAACTATCCTAGCCAGGATTACAAGGTCACCGCCGATACGACCTACAAGATCTGTTTCAATCCTACCAGCAAGGCATTAACTGCCACTGCTCAGGAAGGGGCGGATACCAAGGCTCCGGTTGTTTCTGCTACGCCAAGTGCTGGTGCTTATACTGACACCCAGAGCATAAAACTGGCCATCACAGACAACAAGGATACTGCTCCTAAGCTCTATTACACCATTGATGGCAGCGAGCCCACTACTGGCTCTGCTCTTTACAAGGGTGAAACACTGACAGCTAAGGATGTTGCCAGCAAGGGCGCCGATCTGACCATCCGGACCTTGGCAGTCGATGCAGATGGCAACAAGGCGACCAATAGCTTCATCTACTATATCGGTGCTTCCACTACCGCTGGTCGTGACTTCCGCGAAGAGAGCATCTACTTCCTGATGACGGCCCGTTTCTATGATGGCGATCCGAGCAACAACCGTTATGGTCGTGCTGATAAGGATGCCGGTAATGTGGCCAATAACGATCCTTCATGGCGTGGTGATATCGAAGGTCTGATCAAGAAGCTGGATTATATCAAGGCGCTGGGCTTTACCGCCGTCTGGATCACTCCTCCGGTTCTTAACCGCAGCGATCTGGATTTCCACGGTTATCATGCTTGGGATATGACCAAGATCGATGGCCGCCTGGGTGGCGATGAGGCCTTCAAGCGCCTGATTGCCGAATTGCATAAGCGCAATATGAAGCTGGTGATGGATATTGTGCTTAACCATACCTCTCGTTATGGTGAAGTGAATCTGCAGAAGGTGCGCTATTTCGGTATTCAGGATCCCATGTGGAGCTGGTATTACGATACCGAGAATCCCTCCTTTGTGTATGATGGTGTCAGCATTGAACCTAATTCTGGCAAGAATTATTACAACGGTGATCTCTGGACCTCTGAAAAACCAACTCTGGCCTGGAGTTCACTACCTAATTGGGGAACCAAGAGCAGCTTTAATAACCAGACCCAGCGTTGGAATTATAATTACCAATGGCCGGATCTGACGCTGTTCAACCCTGAGTATTATCACAAGACCTGGTTGAAAAACTGGGAGGATGAAACTGCCCAGAACTCCACTATTCATGAAGATCTTCTGGATCTGAATACGGAAAGTGCCAAGGTTCAGGAATATTTAATCAAGACGTATTGCCACTATATTGAAATGGGTGTGGATGCTTTCCGTATCGATACGGTCAAGCATATCAACCGTCTGATGTTCAATCGTCACTTCGTTCCTGGTTTCAAGGCTTGCGGTGGTGATGACTTCTACATGTTCGGTGAAGTGGCTACTCGGGTAAATGAGGTATGGAATAAGGGTGTGGCTCCGCTTTCCACTCCTTTCTATACCTGGGCTGAGCGTCGCTCCTATAGTGCTGATGATACTACTGCCGTTCATGAAGCCTATGATTGGGAAAATGGTCAGGGGGTTAACAATCAACCTACTTCCAATAACCATCACCTGAATGGCAACACTTACCATACGCCGGATTATTCCAATGCTTCTGGTTTGTCAGTCATTGACTTCCCGATGCACTGGAACTTTAGTGATGCCAATTCAGCCATCAATATCTCCAATCAGGATTCCGTCTATAACGATGCGACCTGGAACGTGGTGTATGTGGATTCTCATGACTATGGTCCAAATACCGACAATCGTTATGCCGGCGGTACCGATGCCTGGGCGGAAAACATGAGCTATATGTGGACCTTCCGTGGTATCCCGACGCTCTACTATGGTAGTGAAATCGAGTTCAAGAAGGGGGCGCGCGCCGATCTGGGTGGTTCAGCTCCGCTGGAGAACACAGGCCGCGCCTACTATGGGGCTAACATTGAAGGCGATGTAACCGTCAAGGACTTCGGGGTATGGAGCAATGCTACCGGTGCCATGGCGACCACGCTGAACTCACCGTTGGCCAAGCACCTGAGCCGTTTGAACCAGATCCGTCGCGCCATTCCTGCGCTGCAGAAGGGGCAGTACTCCCGTGATGACATCTCCGGGAATAATCTGGCCTATAAGCGCCGCTACACCAATGCAGCCAAGAATATCGACAGCTTTGCATTGATTGCAGTCTCAGGTGGGGCGACCTTCAATAACATTCCTAACGGCACCTATACCGATGCGGTTACCGGGGATGTGAAGACAGTCAGCAACGGCACTCTGAGCATGAGTTTCAGTGGTAAGGGTAATATGCGGGTTTATGTATTGAGCCTGCCAAATAACCCGGCTCCCGGCAAGATTGGTGAAGCTGGCCCTTATTTGAAATAAAATAAATACATTTAAATTTAAAGCCCCGCCCATGTCAGGCGGGGCTTTTTTTATTTTAAATTCATCATGTATTAGGTCTCTTTTACTAATTCCTTTTTATATGTCCCGGAGGTTTATGTGTTCGGGATCAACAGATTAAATGACTTTTGTATGGTTATTTTTATGCTGTGTAAATTTGTGATAAGTGCTGCGGAAAGATAGGTTGCTAATATCTACTCTGAACTCGTTTTTATCGGATTAAGTATTTGTGTAGATGATATTTTCCCGATAAGTCATGAGTGCATCACGCAGGGGTTCAAATAAGTCTTCATGTTAATCCAAGTTGATAACTAATAAAGCGTGGATACAAGCCTCAGAATGGTCGTGGAGGCATGGACCGTGCTTTCCATAAGTCATGTAACCATAAGGATATGCGATGAATAAATGGCTCCTAACTCTGGGGTTGGTCGGTAGTGCCGGACAGGCACTGGCCGCAGATACCATTGCTCCGACTGTCACGGCCAGTGTGGCTCCAGGCAATTTTACCAGTGCGCAAACCTTCACCTTGAGTATCAAGGATAATAGCGATACTGCACCGTTGATCTATTACACCCGGGATGGTTCTGCCCCCACTAAAGACTCTTCTGTCTATAAGAAAGGACAGAAGTTTACGGCCGTGGACAAAGGGGTAGCGCGGGATCTCTTCTTGCGGACTCTGGCCGTCGACAAGAGCGGCAATGTCCGGAGGCAGTCGTTCAGCTATTACGTGGACTCAGCTCCTGTGGTAACGCCAAGCAAACCGGCAGGCAAATATAGCGGCAGTCAGAGTATTACCCTGAGCGTCAAGGACGAGAGCGATGCCGCTCCGGTGATCTACTACACCACAGATGGCACTGCGCCAAACAAAAGCAGCCCGGTTTATAAGAGTGGTACGGCTATCAAGGCGTTAGCCAGCAGCGCTGCTGTTGATCTGCGTATCCGGACTCTGGCCATGGATTCTCAAGGTAACTGGCGCCGTCAGGTCTTCGATTACGATATCCAGGATGCCGATACCAGTGCGCCTGTGGCGACCTCATCACTGGCAGCCGGAACCTACTACAGTGCCCAGACGCTGACACTCTCCATTACTGACGACAAGGATAGCGCGCCCAAGGCTTACTATACGCTGGATGGTTCCGAGCCGACCACCAGCTCACCGCTCTATAACGGCGGAGTTGCCATTCCGCTGAGTCAGTCTGCCACAGTCAAGGTGCTGGCCGTAGATGCCAGTGGCAACAAGAAGGTCTACACCTTTGCCTATGTGATTCAGAAGCCGACCGATATGTGGTATTTCCGTGGTACCCCCAATAATTGGGGCAAGACGGAGATGGAACAGGTAGGAACCCTGTTCTGCACAGTGCAGACTTTCGGGGATGCCAGCACCAATCCCCGTTTCAAGGTGGATCATAAGGGAGACTGGACCGAGAACTATCCTGGTCAGGATTACAAGGTGACGGCCAATGCCAAGCTCAAGATCTGTTTCGATCCGGCGACCAAGGTATTTACCGTCGGTGATGCGGATCCAGGTAAGGATGTTGTTCCGCCAACGGTGACGGCCTCACCGGCCTCCGGCAGCTATACCACTAGCCAGTCCATTACCCTGGCGGTGGCCGATAATGTGGATAAGGCACCCAAGCTCTATTACACCATTGATGGCTCGGAACCCACCACCAGCTCGCCTGTCTATACCAATCAGACTCTGACAGCGGTTGATAAGGTCACCCAAGGGGTAGATTTGACGGTGAAGACGTTGGCCGTTGATGCATCTGGCAATAAAGCCACCAATACCTTTACCTACACCATAGGCGATAACGTTCCACCGACGGTTGCCGCTACTCCGGCTGCCGGCAGTTATCAAACGACCCAGTTCATCGGTCTCAGTGTGAGCGATAATGTGGATAAGGCGCCCAAGCTTTATTACACCACGGATGGTAAGGAGCCTACGACCTCTTCAACGCTCTATACCAATCAGACATTGATC
>JBLIZM010000250.1:0-3285 GCA_048859855.1 Trichlorobacter sp. | reverse complement strand
TACTGATAGCATCCTTGCTGAGCTTTGATCAAATTGAAGAGCTATACGCCTTGGCAACCTCAGTGCATCTTGATGTCTTACTTGAGGTTCATGACGAGCCTGAAATGGAAATGGCCTGTCGCTCATCCGTACCTCTTATTGGAATCAATAACCGCAATCTCAGAACCTTTACTACCGATCTGGCAACGACCGAGCGTCTGGCTGCCATGGTGCCGGCAGGTCGTGTTGTTGTCTCGGAAAGTGGCATCATGACACGAGCAGACATCGATCGATTGAGCCTGGCCGGAGCTGGCGCTTTCCTAATTGGTGAGTCACTGATGCGAGAAGAGGATATTGGGGCAGCTCTAACAGCACTGATGTAATAAGAAGAACAGACAAAAAGCGTATAGAGGGCAGGGAGATGACAAAAATGTCATCTCCCTGTAATCGTTTGGTCAGCCACGTTTTGCTAAGGTGTCATGCAATACTACCGGAGGCTGTATGTTCAAACGTCCTGTTGGATATAGTGCACTGCTATCCTTATTCTTTCTGTCAGTCATGTTCTTGACCCGTGTCGTGCTGCTTCTTATGGTTCCTGCTGGTTCCGGACTGACACTCGGTCTTATTCTCAAGAGCTTCATGATCGGTCTGGTTTTCGACCTTGGGACACTCAGCTACTGTCTGATACCAGTGGCTCTTTACGGTTTATTGGTTCCAAAGCGTCTGGCGACCCATTGGATTCAGGACTATGCTGCGTTGGTGTTTGCTGCGACGGTTGTTGCGGTTCTTCTGTTTAACGGTGTCTCGGAATATCTTTTCTTTGATGAATTTGGAACCCGCTTTAATTTTATTGCCATTGACTATCTGATTTATACGCGAGAAGTTGTTGGTAATATCCGTGAGTCGTATCCACTCCCGCTGATATTTACCATGCTTGGCCTAGCAACCGCCGCGGTGGTCTGGCCAACAAAGCAACGTATTATCAGTGCCTCACGTCACACCTTCAGCCAGACTCGATTTCGTCGTACCGCAGCGCTTATACTGCTTACCCCGTTGTTAACCGCCGCTACCTTGAATATTTCCCAGACGACAACGGGTCCCAATAATTACAGCAATGAGCTTTCCGCAAACGGCATTTATGCGTTAGTGGCTGCGTTTCGTAATAATGAGCTGAGTTATCGACAATTTTATCGTACTGGCGACGAGCAAACGGTCTTTGCCCGTCTTCAGAAGCGTCTTGGGGTTCCAGAGCGGTCAACTGCCATCACTCGACCAATAACCGCCAGGGGAGCACAGAAGCGCTTAAACCTGATTGTTGTCATCGAGGAGAGCATGAGCGGTGACTTCATGCAGCGCTTTGGCAATCACGAAGGAATAACTCCTAATCTTGATCGTCTGGCTAACGAATCTCTGTTTTTTGATAATCTGTATGCGAGCGGCACCCGTACCGTACGGGGACTCGAGGCGCTGGCATTGTCGGTTCCGCCACTACCGGGAACGTCGATTGTTAAGCGACCCGGTAATGACGGCTTCAGGTCGTGGGGAACCGTCCTCAAACAGCATGGGTATGACACCAAATACCTCTATGCCGGCTATGGGTACTTTGACAATATGAACGCTTTTTTTAGCGGGAATGATTACACCGTTGTCGATCGTTCGGCCTTTTCCAAGGATGAAATCAGTTTTGCCAATATCTGGGGTGTTTGTGACGAGGATCTGTTTAAGAAGACCATTAAGGAGGCTGATCAGTCGATTGCTGCGGGTAAGCCGTTCTTCTCAATGGTTATGACCACCTCGAATCATCGCCCGTTTACCTATCCTGCAGGCGCAATCGATCTTCCCCCCTGCCATGGTCGCGCCGGCGGCGTAAAGTATGCTGACTATGCCATTGGACGGTTGATTGAAATGGCAAAGAAAAAACCATGGTTTCAGGATACCCTGATTGTAATCGTTGCTGATCATTGCGCCGGTAGTGCCGGTAAGACAGAAATCCCGGTTGTGAACTACCACATTCCTGCACTGGTATATGCACCGGCTCATATTCGCCCCCAAGTGGTGTCACGACTCATGGGTCAAATTGATCTGGCACCGACCGTTCTTGGGCTCATGAATGTTTCCTACACCAGTACGTTCATGGGGGATGATATCTTCGCGCCACAGACCCATGAACCGCGTGCGGTGGTTTCAACCTATCAAAAACTGGGGTATCTGACCGATACGAACCTGGTGGTGTTTGGTCCGAAGAAAACCAGCCATCAGTACACAGTTGACCGTGCAAGTGGTCATATGGTCTTGGCTCCGGATAATCCGGAGCGGTTATATGATGCGCTGGCCTACTTCCAGGGTGGAGAGTACGTCTACCGGCAACGAATGAATCGTAAGGACTATACGAGCCCTAAATGAGATGTCTCTGGGCAGGGAACCATAATGTGATGGTGGTCCCCTGACCAGCTTGGCTGGTAAGCGTGACGGATCCATTATGTAGTTCCATGATTGAACGTACTATGGCCAAACCAAGGCCAGATCCAGCTTGCTGCTGCTGTCGGGCAGGGGCGGTGCGGTAGAACCGGTCAAAAACGAGCTCCTGGTCTTCGGGGGAGATACCGATGCCGGTATCCGAGACCGTGATGGTGAGGTTTTGCTCATCATCGTTACTCGCTAGAATCGATACGGAGCCACCGGCTGGAGTATATTTGATGGCATTGGATATAACATTGACGATGACCCGCTGAAAAAGCGTGCGGTCAGCATCGAGGGTCCCCGATGCGGTGAGCGTCAAATTGACCTGCTGTTCCTCTGCAAGTGGAATGAAAAATTCCATAAGCGTCTCAAGTTCACTCCGGGCATCCATGCGGGTGATATGTTTTAATTGCTCTGAGTTTGCCAGAAACAGCATGTCATCAATGGTGTGGGATAGCCGCGTATATTCTTCTACAGCCGAGGTGAGTACTTCCTGATACTCTTCGGGAGTCCGTTCTGCCGCCAGGCAGACCTCTGCCTCACCGCGCACAATATTGAGCGGTGTTCGTAACTCGTGGGCCAGATTTGAAGAGAACTCTTTAAGCCGCTTAAATGAGTTTTCCAGCCGTTCCAACATCATATCGAGTACGCTGGTTAGCCGTGACAGTTCATGGGGCCAGCAGCGACTTCCCAGTCGTTGGTGCAGGTCGGTTGCGGTGATTTCTTTGAGTGAAGCTGCTAACTCATCCAGTGGCTTTAATCCTTGTTTAACGACCTGACGACTAATCAGTGCGGCAATCAGCATACAGGCAAAGAGGGTGATGAGCATATTACGCTGATATTTCT
>JBLIZM010000249.1:0-2748 GCA_048859855.1 Trichlorobacter sp. | reverse complement strand
GACACATGACTTGGAGGTACTGCTTAATCAGCTCTTGCCCTTTGAAGCTGGTTTTGCTGACCTGCTGCAGGCGGCTCGCATTCTGTCAGCGATGGCCGTCGAAGTCCGTTATCCTGGGATGGCTGCCGATGAGGATGATGCGGCAGAAGCCTTGCGATCGTCTGGAAAGATTCGTAATGCCATACGAGCAGCTCTTTGCATTTGATATCTCCGCAATGAGACTTCAATGCCCAACAAACTGAATCTCTCCCGTTATACTATTCTTGGCACTTCTGAAACAGACCACGACCTCCACATCGATGCTGAAACGACGTCGCCACCAAAATCATGTCTTGAGTGTGGCTCTAATAATGTTGTTGGTGGTGGCCGGCAGGAAGTATTGATCAAAGATACCCCTATGTATGGGAAGCGAGTCGGCATTTACGTTAAAGCCAGACGCATTCGGTGTCTTGATTGTGGCAAAACGCTCACCGAGCGGCTGCCTGACGTTGCTGAAAGCCAACGAATGACCACCAGGTTGTATCGCTGGATTGCCGAGAGATCCATAGACAAGACCTTTATCAGCATTGCCCATGATGTAGGTATTTCAGAGGGGACCGTTCGCAAGATATTCAATGAGTACACAGCTGAACTGGCTCGCACGTTGATCTTTGAAACCCCGGAATGGATAGGTATCGACGAGATTCATATTATCGGCAAGCCCAGGGGAGTTATCACCAATATTGAAACCAATACGGTCGTAGATTTGCTTGTGGATAGAAGCAAAGCATTGATTAGTAACTACCTCATGAGACTCAAAAACCGTAACAGCGTTAAATGCGTTACAATGGATATGTGGGAACCATACAAGGATGCGGTGTATGCTGCCCTGCCTAATGCAGTTGTCGTAGTAGACAAGTTCCATGTTGTTAGAATGGCCAACGCCGCCCTGGAGGTCGTCCGCAAAGAGATTCGAGCTGACCTCACGCCAAAACAGGTCAGGGGTCTTATGCACGATCGGTTCATTCTTCTCAAGAGAGAGGATAATCTTGAACCGTTCCAACGCTTGACACTTGAATCATGGACAAAGAACTTCCCGGTGCTTGGGGAGGCCTACCGGGCCAAGGAGGATTTCTTCTCCATCTACGACGCCATGACGATCCAAGAAGCCAAAGCGGCTTATGATGTTTGGAGGAGAAGACTTTCTCCGGCCATAAGCAAAGCGTTCAAGCCGCTTGTGACTGCTATGAACAATTGGGAAACCGAGATATTGAATTACTTCGAGCATCCGGTGACGAATGCCTATACCGAGTGCTTAAACGGATTGATCCGGGTGATTGAATGCAGTGGCAGGGGGTATTCGTTTGATGCGCTTAGATCGAAGATTCTCTACACTGCCGGCGCTCACAAGAAAGTAGTACCACCTTTTCAACATAAGGGACCTACATCTGACTTTGAAGGATTTGCATATTTCACAGGATCAACACCTGAGCGTCTCAAAGAAAAGAACTTCGGGACTGACATATCAACATTATTGCAAATCATACAAACAGGTAGATCGTAAATCTTCATCAACGAGATTTTACGGAGAACCTTTATAATTGTATTGTTGGTTAGGAGTAGTGGCGATCTACCAGCGTACTTGATCATCCCCCCTAATACGGCTCTGGCGGTATGGCATACTGCAGCATCTTTCTATGCAGTGCCGTCCGATCGAGATCGAGTGAGCGTGCCGCTGCATCAAGGTCATAGTTACAGGACTCAATCCGCTCCACAATAATGGTACGTTCAAAGTTTCGGCGGGCTTCAATCAGCGATAGGGGTGTCGATTCATCAACCGGCTCCTGATCGGCATCACGACGGTGACAACTCCCCCCCGGAAGCAGTTCCGGCAGATCATCGGCGGTAACCACCGGCCCCACCGCCATAATCAAAATCCGCTCGACAATATTTTTTAGTTCACGGATATTACCCGGCCAACGGTATGATGCCAGACAGTCAAGGGCGGTTTCATCAAAACGTTTCGGTTCCCACCCCTCCCGCTTATGAAACTCATTTACCACATGCTGTACCAACTCAGGGAGGTCTTCCAAGCGTTCACGGAGCGGGACAACCCTCAGTGGTACCACCTGGAGTAGCTGATAGAGTTCCGGCAAAATGACGCCAGCATCACGCAGTTGTTCCAAATTGGCACTTGATGCCGCTATGACCCGTACGTCAACCTGTACCGGCTTGACTCCCCCCAAACGCACAAACGATTGATCATGAATCAGGGTCACCAGTGCCTGCTGGGTTTCCCGTGACAGCTCGTGGATTCCATCAATAAACAGCGTCCCCCCGTCAACAAGATCAAGCCGTCCTTTTTTCTGTCGGTCCGCTCCCGGTACCGCACCCCGCACATGACCGAACAGCTCGTCACAGAGAATTGATTCCGGTATCGCTGCGGCGTTAATAGAGATAAAGGGACGTCCCTGGCGCTGACTGGCCTGGTGAATACAGCGGGCAACCAACTCTTTGCCCGATCCTTCTTCACCGAGAATCAGAACCGGCGTGGTGGTTGGTGCTACCCGCTGAATCTGCACACGCAGTCCCTCAATCGCCTGGGAACTGCCGATCAGCTGGAACTCCTTATCAACCGCCAGGCGCAGTGCTTCATTCTCCCGGCGCAGCTCTTTGTAATTCAAGGCGTTGGTGATGGTAATCAGCAGCTTATCAAGTGAAAACGGTTTCTCAATAAAGTCAAAGGCCCCGATACGGGTTGCCCGTACC
>JBLIZM010000248.1:0-3881 GCA_048859855.1 Trichlorobacter sp. | reverse complement strand
GGTTACCGCTCTGATTGCCCGCTATCTGATCGGCACGGGGAGGACGGTCGCCATCCTGTCGCGGGGGTATGGGGGGAGTTGTGGTGGCGGGGCTCCACAACTGGTCAGTAATGGTCGGGAACTGCTTCTCACTGCTGAGCAGGCTGGCGATGAGCCATATCTCTTGGCTAAAACGATTCCAGGGTTAATCGTCGCCATTGGAGCGAGTCGTTATGCTGCTGGCTGTCTTGTGCTTGAATGCGCGCAGCCTGATATCTGTATTCTGGATGATGGTTTCCAACATCTAGCATTGACGCGGGATTTCGATATGGTACTGCTTGATGCGCGTCACCCCCTGGGGAATGGCCATTGTCTCCCCGCAGGGCCGTTACGTGAGCCTAAGTCCGCACTACAACGGGCTGGCCTGATCGGTCTAACCAGGTGGTCTCAGCACTTGAGCTCTGATGGCGGTGAAGATATTCCAACGGTGCATATTGAGAGCAAGCTACACGAGTTTCGGATGCTTGAGACTCAAGAGTTACTTGATCGTGATACGCTCCAAAACAGCCGATTCTTTGGCGTTGCCGGGATTGGCGATCCGGAGCAGTTTTTTCAAGGATTGAGGGATACCAAGATGCAGCTCGTTGGCGAACAGGGGTTGCCGGACCATTGTTACTATACGGAAGCAATGCTCGCTTCCCTGCACCAACGTGCTATACTTGTTGGAGCTGAGTATATTATTACAACAGAAAAAGATGCCGTTAAGATGCTGGAAGTCGCTGGTGCATTACGACATACTATTGTGGTGGCCTCATTGGGGTTGCATATGCATGATGGTCAAATTTTGTTTGAACAACTAGAAGCGGTCTTTGGATAACAGCTATGTCCCGGAAAGTGTCTCTCTATACAGCAAAAAATATTGTGATTCGTGGAGTGAACTGGATTGGTGACGCCGTAATGACACTGCCGGCCATCGGTGCCGTGCGCCATCAGTGTCCTGATGCGCGCATCACGATACTTGCTAACCCACTCGTGGCCCAATTATTTCAGGGACATCCATGGGTTAATGCGGTGATGACGTTCGATCGCTCAGGGAGACACCGTGGCGTAATGGGGCGCATCCGACTTGCACGCGAACTGCGCGCGCAGAAATTTGACGCGGCCTTGATTCTGCCCAATTCATTCGACTCTGCAGTCGTACCATGGATGGCCGGTATTCCCTGCCGCGTTGGTCGCGCCAGTGACGGTCGTCGGTTACTGTTGACGGAGTCTTTTACTCCTGATACTCAGCGTTTGGCCAATCATCATGAGTCGGAGTATTACCGTGATCTGGTGGCAGCGTTTGGTATTTCGCGGGAGGGATTAGTACCACAACTCCTAACGCTTTCCGAGACGGAGCGGCAGCAGAGCGCTAACCTGCTTAGTGCGTATGGGGTGACGGATGATTCGTTGCTTGTAGGATTTAGCCTTGGAGCTGCCTACGGGACTGCCAAACGATGGCTCCCGGAACGTTTTGCAGAAGTAGCGGCTCGCTTGGCCGATGAGCGTGGGGCACAGTGTGTTTTTATTGGAAGCCCTTCAGAGGCATCGGTTGCCGATGAGGTATCGAAGCTGTTACATGGTCGCTGTATTAACCTGGCTGGGAAAACATCGATTCGGGAGCTGATGGCAATCATTGCTCGATGTAATCTGTTTGTGACCAATGATTCAGGGCCGATGCATATCGCAGCGGCATTTGATCGGCCAATTGTTGCTATATTCGGGTCGACGGATTATCACCGTACTTTCCCGCTGGCAACCCATGTTGAAATTGTGACTCGTGATGCAGACTGTGCGCCCTGTCGATACCGGGATTGTCCAACCGATCACCGCTGCATGACGATGGTGACTGTGGATGATGTGGTACAGGCGGCTTTCAGAGTATGTGAGAAGGGTCGGCAGATAAAGGGGGAGGCGTGAAGCTTTCAGCGACAATTATCACCTATAACGAAGAGCACAACATCAAGGCCTGCCTTGAGAGTCTTTTTTTTGTCGATGAAATTGTTGTTGTTGACTCAGGTAGTACGGATCAGACAGAGGCTATCTGTAGGAGCTTTGCACAGGTCTGTTTTTACCACCAGCCGTGGCTTGGGTTTGGTAAACAAAAAAATGCGGCAGCGGCTTACGCAACACATGACTGGATTTTAAATATCGATGCTGATGAGCGTGTTTCCGACGCACTGCGTCAGTCAATCTGCTTCCTTTCTCTCTCGTCTGAGGGGCCCGCTGCGTTTCGTATGGCACGAGAAAACTACTTCGGTACTGTTTGGGTTCGACACAGTGGATGGTATCCAGATTTCAATGCCCGTTTATACGATAAGGGGCGTTGCTCATTTTCTGAGCGTGTGGTGCATGAATCACTCGTGTGCCCGGGGGAGCTGGTTACGCTTGCCGGTAACCTTATTCATAAAAGCTATCGTGATGTTGCCGACTTCATTGATCGCCAACAGCGTTATGCCGCTTTGTTTGCAGAAGAGCAGGCACTGATCAGGCGTCCGATTTCCTACCCGTTACTTGTTTTGAAGTCTGCATTTACCTTTATCAAAATGTACCTGTTTCGTCGGGGTTTTTTGGATGGTGCGACCGGCTTCTTGTTAGCGGTTCTGTATAGCCACTATACCTTCACGAAATATGCACGTATGAATGACCGTATCTGCTCCAAAGCCCAGAGAGGGGGGGACAATGCGGGTTAGTCTTGTTATACCGTTGTATAATCAGGTCCACTATACAAAACAATGCCTTGAAAGTATTTGTGCGGCCAGTGAGATGCACGATATAGAGTTAATTCTGGTCGATAATGCTTCGAGTGATGGAACGGCAGCGTATCTTGATACCGTTGACTGTCAGATGATTCGGATTAACAACAATGAGAATAAGGGATTTGCGGGTGCCTGCAATCAAGGGATTCTGAGGTCAACCGCCCCATGGATCATTGTTATGAATAATGACGTCATCGTGACCAAGGGATGGATCGATGGGCTGATGAGTGCTGCAAGGGAATACCGGCTTGATTGCGTGACTCCTGGTATTCGCGAGGGTGCTTTGCAGTATGATTTTACAGACTATAGTCAAGACTTTGTCCGGAGCATGCGACAGGTCTTGCGGCGTGGGGTGGTGAACGGTATTTGTTTCGCTGCGAAGCGTGAGGTTTTTGACGCCGTTGGTTTGTTTGACGAAAACTTTCTGTATGGGCAATATGAAGATGCAGACCTTTTCAAGAGGATGACCCAGGCAGGGTTTTCACTGGGAACGACGGGACGTTCGTTCATTCATCATTTTGGCTCGATTACTCAAAAAGGGATGGGGGTGCAGAATAAAGTGAGCCCCCACGTCATTCACAATAAGCGATATTTTATTAAAAAATGGAAACAGTCACGTATTGAGCGGCTTATTATTCGGAATACGATGAAGTTGAGAGTTTTGGTGCAAAGTACTCTAGAACGGTATCGGTATGGGCACTCACTGTTTGAAAAACTGATTGATATGACTGTGAAGTACTATTAGTGGCGAGCCATGCACATACTCATTGTTAAAGCTTCGGCATTTGGTGACATTCTGCATGCATTACCGGTGCTTCCGGTGCTGCATGGCCTGTCTCCTGGCATACAGATAGATTGGGTTGTCGAGGAGCCGTTTGCTGAACTGTTAGCGGGAAACCCTTTGATTACCCGTCTAATGGTCATTAGCACAAAGCGCTGGAGGCGCTCTTTGGGCAAGGGGTGTACCTATCATGAGGTCGGTGCCGTCATCAAAAAGCTCAGAACCGTGCGATATGCTATGGTTATTGATTTGCAGGGGAACCTTAAGAGTGGGATAGTTACTGCGTTGGCCCGTGCAGAAGACAAAGTTGGTTTTGAATATCC
>JBLIZM010000247.1:0-8203 GCA_048859855.1 Trichlorobacter sp. | reverse complement strand
TTCCGATCTACTGCGGCTGTGGTGATCTTTCTTATGCACTTTAAAGTGATCGGTCAGATACGTAATCCGTGCGGTAAGAATCGCAATTTGTACTTCAGGGGAACCGGTGTCACCCTCATGCTTCTTAAAAGTATTAATGATTTCCTGCTTTTGCTCTGTAGCCAGCACCGTAGGCTCCTCCTGGACTGCATATCAGTCTGTAGTTTCGATACGTTTGGTATCCCTCAAAGGGATATATATTTATCACATAGATAGGTGGATGTAAAGCACTTTAACCAGATCACTCCTGATTAAATCCTCGTACAATACGCCCACCACCGACTCCATCAGCCTCAGCCACCGCTACCGCCAGGCCATTGACCGTTAAGAGGTAGTGCCCGGCCATCAGTTCCGCGGCACAACGATGGGGAAGGACCCCACTGACGACACGCACGGCATAGGCAGGTGTCAGCTCGATTGTTTTCAGGTGTTTCAGCCCCTGTTCAAAAGGGATCACCACTGTTTCAAGTGTTCCTGCAGCTGCATATTCCCCAAGCGTTTCAAGTGGTACCGCTTGCTCAATCGTAAACGGGCCACTTGCCAGACGTCATAACCCACTCAGGCAGGCGCCACACCCCAAAGCCTGACCAATGTCATGGGCCAGGCTGCGAACATAGGTCCCACGGGAGCAGGTCACCACAAATTCTGCCCGATTGTCGTGAAAGGTTTCAAGCTCCAGACTGTCTATCGTAATCGATCTGGCTGGACGCTCCACTTCAATACCCTTGCGCGCCAAGCGGTACAGTGGTGTGCCGTCCTTTTTAATTGCCGAGTACATCGGTGGAATCTGATCTATCTGACCAATGAATTGTTTCAGGGCTTCTTCAAGGGCTGAACGACTGACTGACGGTGAAGCAACACGACGAAGGACGGTACCGGTATGGTCATAGCTGTCAGTGGTCACTCCCAGGAGCAGCTCAGCGCGATAGACCTTTACCCGTTCATCTAGAAACTGAATTGACTTGGTCGCTTCACCAATAGCTACCGGCAATACCCCGGTCGCAAAAGGATCAAGCGTTCCAGTATGACCGACTTTCTTGGTGTTAAACAGTCGTCTGATACGGCCAACCACATCATGGGAGCTCAGCCCAACCGGTTTATCAACAACAACGAACCCGTTTACCACGATGCTGCTTCAACCGCCTGGTAGACCAGCGCTTTGATATCCTCAAGACTCCCCTGCACCGTTCCGCCGGCAGCATTATGATGACCACCCCCGCCAAAACTCTGGGCAAGCTGGGCCACATTAACCTTCCCTTTTGAACGAAAGCCCACTTTATAGCTCTGTTCGTCAAGCTGCCTGAAAAAAATCGCCACTTCAACCCCAGCCACTGAACGGGGATAATTGACAAAACCATCCGTCAGCTCCGCATTACTCCCGGTACGCTCATACATGGCAAGGGTGACGGTCAGGGAAGCGACTGATCCACCTTTAATAAATTCCAGTGTCGGCAGTGCTTCGGCTAAAAGCTCCAGTCGCTTACGCGGTTGACTTTCATAAAGCTTTTCGGTTACGGACCAGGCATTCAGCCCCCCCTGCTCCAGCAGGGTCCCCGCAACACTAAACGCTTCATAATTGGCATTTGAATAATGGAATGAACCGGTGTCGGTGAGGATTGAGACATAAAGGCAGAGCGCCGTATCATAGTCTGCGCGAAAGCCGTAGCGACTCGCGACCCGCCAGACCAGCAAACCGGTTGCTGCTGCTGCCGGATCAATGAGGTTTATATCCCCAAACGGCTCACAGGTGGCGTGATGATCAAGGTTGACTACTGTCGAAATTGTTTTACAGGCTGCAAAATGGGAACCGGCCCGCTTTTTACTACCAACATCCAATACAAAGGCTAAATCGTAGTGCGTTTCGGGAATAGTCGGAACAACGGCAGTCGCTCCTGGCAAAAAACGGTACAACTCAGGGACGGGGTCCGCAAGATGTACCGTTACCTGTTTTCCAATTGCCTTTAAAAATGCCGCCAGCCCCAGAGAAGAACCGACGGCATCACCATCGGGCCCCTCATGACTGGTAATCAGGACACTATCGGCCTCACGTATCAGCTGGACAATCCGGTCAAGCTCATTCGTCATGGGTCGGCGTGACCTCCTTCAAAAGTTCATCAATCCGCTCACCGTAGTCCCGCGACTGATCATAGACAAACATAATGTCCGGTGTGTAGCGCATGGCAAGCACCCGCCCCAATTCCCGCCGGATATACGGGGTGGCGCTTTTCAGACCTGCCGCCGTATCTTTACGGGAACGCTCATCTCCGATGACCGTATAAAAGATCCGGGCTAAATGAAGGTCAACCGTCACCTCAACCCCGGTAATGGTCACAAATCCGATCCGTGGGTCATTCAAACCACGGGAAAGGATGCTTGAGACACAGGTGTGAATAGTTTCCTGAACCTTATCAGAACGTCGTACTGCCATGACAATCCCCTACAGCTTCGCTGCGACTTTTTCCAGTTCAAAGGCCTCAATGATATCGCCAACCTTGATGTCATTGTAATTCTCAAGGTTCATACCACATTCATAGCCGGTTGCCACTTCCTTAACATCGTCTTTGAAACGACGCAGGCTGTCAAGCTTGCCTTCATAGACAACAACGTTGTCACGCAGCAGTCGCACCTGGGAATTCCGGCCTATTTTTCCGTCAAGAACGTAGCAACCACCAACGTTACCAACCTTCGGCACGGAGAATACTTCTCGGATTTCAGCACGACCGAGGTATTTTTCTTTCAGAACCGGCTCAAGCAGACCTTCCATCGCCTTGCGAATATCGTCAACCGCATCATAGATGACGTTATAGAGTCGGATATCGACCCCTTCCTTCTCCGCCATCGCCTGTGCTTTGACTTCCGGACGGATACTGAATCCGATGATAATCGCATTTGAAGCGGTTGCCAGGTTAACGTCTGATTCGGTAATCGCACCAACTGCGGTATGAATAACATTCAGACGAACGGTTTCGGTTGAAAGCTTACGCAGCGTCTCGGCAACAGCTTCCACCGACCCCTGTACGTCTGCCTTGACGATTACATTCAGGTCTTTTACTTCACCACGCTGAATCTTCTCATAGAGCTGCTCCAGCGACATCTTGGCATGCTTGGCCAACTCGATCTCACGCTGCTTAATCTGACGAAGCGTTGCGATTTCTTTTGCCTGTTTTTCATCCTGCATCGCAACAAAAACGTCACCGGCGTCAGGGACACCAGACAGGCCGATAAGTTCGACCGGCGTGGACGGACCTGCTTCAAGCACCCGCTCACCACGATCGTTTTGCATTGCACGGACACGACCGGAATGAACACCAACCACACAGTAGTCACCGGTCTTCAGCGTACCATCTTGTACCAGCACCGTAGCCACCGGTCCGCGCCCTTTATCGAGCTTTCCTTCAACGATGGTTCCGCGAGCCTGCTTATTCGGATTGGCTTTGAGCTCCATAACATCTGCTTGCAGCAGAATCATTTCAAGCAGCCCTTCGAGGTTCAGCCGTTTCTTGGCTGAAACTTCGACCATGGTCACATCACCGCCCCAATCGGACGCAACCAGACCATGCTCGGTCAACTCCTGCTTTACCCGGTCAGGACGTGCTTCTGGCTTATCAATCTTGTTGATGGCGACCAGTATTGGTACACCTGCAGCCTTGGAGTGGTTGATCGCCTCACGGGTCTGGGGCATGACCCCGTCATCCGCTGCGACAACCAGTACAACGATATCCGTAACCTTGGCTCCCCGTGCCCGCATAGCTGTAAAGGCCTCGTGACCAGGAGTATCAAGGAATGTAATTTTACGACCATGGAGCTCAACGTCATAGGCACCGATATGCTGGGTAATTCCCCCTGCCTCACCAGCAATAACGTTCGCCTCACGGATAGCATCGAGCAACGACGTCTTACCATGGTCAACGTGACCCATGATGGTGACGACCGGTGGCCGCTCTTCGAGATTCTCATCCGTATCCGGAGTTGACTCGTAAATCTCGTCCAGATCAACTGCTACGTTCTCAATTTCGTATCCATACTCGGACGCAAGGATTGTCGCGGTATCCAGATCAAGCACATGGTTAATGGTGATCATGGATCCCATTTTCATCATAGCCTTAATCAGGTCTGTCGCCTTAACCCCCATACGTTTAGCGAGTTCGCCAACCGTAATGGTCTCTGTAATCTTGATTATCCGCTTAATCGCCTTCGGTGTGGTGATCTCGGTTCTACCCGGCTCCTCACGCTCACGTGATTTTTTACGGTTCTTATGGAACGGATCGAATTGGCGCTCTTCACGGTCAAGCAGTTGCTGCTTGCTGAGTTGCTCACGCCCTTTCCCCTTACCGGCGCCCGTCGCTGCTTTTTTCTTGTCATTCCCCTGATCCTTGCCAGGACCACCCGGCTTACGTCCCGGGCCTCCCATCGGCTTACGGCGATCATCCTGTGGCGGCGGGATATCAACCGCTGTCATCTGTGGTGAACGCGGCGGACGGGAGTCTCCGGCCGGACGGTCGGGACGCGCATCACCTTGCGGGCGCGGCGGACGATTATCTGTTCCTTGCGGACGGGGACGCCCATCACTCGGACGACCGGCACCTGGTCCCCGACCTCCACCACCTTCACGGCGGAAGGGGCGCGGTTCAGGCGTAATTGGTATTTCGATGCGACCAAGAATTCTGGCCTGGGTTGCACTAGCACGCTCAACCGGAGCAGGAGCAGCAACGGCTGCCGGGGTAGGCTCTACCGCAACTGGAGCTGCGACCTCAACCGGAGCGGCAACAGGAGCTGCCTCACTGCTTGCGGCAACTTCGGCTTCAACAGCCGGAGCAGCAACCGGTTCAGCAGCAGGTGGTTCAGGTTGTGGCTCAACAGCCTTCTTAACCACTGAAACCCGCTCAGGAACAACAACGGTCTTACTTTTAACCGGAGTCGCAGCGACAACCGGCTCTTCAACCGGAGCAGCAACCGGAGCTGCCTCAGGAACCACAGCAGCCGGCTCTTCAGCAGGAGTTTCTACGGCAGTTGGGCGGGCCGCGCGACGACGAACAATCGTTGTCGTCACTCTGACTTCTTCAGGACCGCTCCCGGCAGGCTTGTATGCCGTCACCTTGGCCACGGCATCGTCATCCACTGTCGATGAGGCGGTCTTCGCCTCATAGCCCAGCGCTTTTAGCCGTGCCAGAACTTCCTTGCTTTCAATCCCCAGCTGCTCTGCTATTGTACTTACCCGGGTCTTGCTCATCGACCGCTCTCCTTATCCAGGTAGTTCCTGTATCGCTCAAAATCTCGTGTCAGTGACCGAGCAAACCCGCCATTGGTAATAATGACGGCACTTCGGTCTGATTCTTTTCCCAATGCCATACCCAGCTGTTCCTTACTGAGTACCCGACAGACGGCTATCCCTTTACGGGCTGCTCCGCCAAGCAGTCGTTCTATACTGTTCGGGGCGGCATCTTCAGTCACCACCAGGAGATGCGCCACGGCGTGTCCCGCGAGACTCCGTTCAACCGCTTCACCACCAGAAACCGTTGCGCCTGCTTTATTTGCCAGTGCAAGGTAGCCGGTTATCCGGTTAACCATCAACTGCCTCAGCAGCTGATCAAGCACCGCAGTTCCTTCCACGCCACCCTCTGCCTTAAAAGCCCGCGCAAAGAGACGACGGCTCACCGCCTGGGCAACACACTGATGTGACTGACAAAGATAGGCACCCCTGCCCGGCAATCGCTCCTCAAGGTCCGGCGTCACCGTATGGTCCGGTGCAAGCACAAAACGGATAAATGAAGACTTGTCACCAGTCCTGCGACAGGCGATGCAGGAGCGCTGCGGCTCGGCGGCAGCCCCCTTTGCCATACGTCCTAGACCTCTTCCGCCGGTGTAACCGTCGCGGGCTCGACAACACCCTCTTCGATTTCCTGCTCCGGCTCTTCAATCAGTGTCCCATCAAAGGATGCAAATTCATCCAGCTCAGCCTCTTCACTGCGCCCTTCGCCTTTGATATCAATGCGGCAGCCGGTCAGTCGTGCGGCGAGGCTCACGTTTTGTCCACGCTTGCCAATTGCCAGCGACAGCTGATCGTCAGGCACAATAACCTCAAGAGCACGGCCGTCTTCGTCCATATAGACCTTCGTGACCTGAGCCGGTGCCAGCGAATTGCAGACAAAGCGAACCATGTCAGCAGACCAAGGGATAATATCAATCTTTTCACCACGCAGCTCGGAAACAACATTTTGTACCCGTGAACCACGCATACCAACACACGCACCAACCGGATCGATGTCACGATCATGGGAGGTAACGGCTATTTTTGCGCGACTTCCCGGATCACGAACCACACCAAGAATTTCTACCAGCCCCTCACTGATTTCCGGCACTTCTGCTTCAAACAGTTTTGCCAGCATCTGGGGATGGGTGCGGGACAGAATAATCTGCGGCCCCTTGGTGGTCCTGGCAATATCGGTGATAATAGCACGGATACGGTCACCCGGGCGATAGACTTCACGCGGCATCTGCTCCTTGTTACTCAAGATCGCCTCAGCCCGTCCAAGATCTATCAACAGATCACCACGCTCAAAGCGACGTACCTGTCCGGTGACGATCTCCCATTGCCGGTCTTTGTATTCATTGAAGACCGTCTCACGCTCAGCTTCACGTACCTTCTGAATGATTACCTGCTTGGCGGTCTGTGCAGCAATCCGTCCGAAATCCCCGGAGTCGATTTTCTCCCCCAGCTCATCCCCGAGCTCACACTCCGGATCCATTTCTCGAGCTTCCTCAAGCGAAATCTCAGTATAAGAATCCTGAACCTCGTCCACGACAACAACATATTCGAACAGTTCGACTTCACCGCTCTCTGGATTGAAGTGAGCCTCAAGGTTACGGGTATTACGATATTTTTTGTTAGCAGCGGACAGTACAGCCTGCTCCATCGCCTCGATCACCACATGGCGCTCGATTCCCTTCTCCTTGACGATTTGCTCAATGGCCTGTTTGAGATTGACGGTTGTATCCACGACACTGGTCTCCTTATGCACGAAACTCACTAAACTAAGATATGGGTGCTGTGCCGTACGGCTACAGCTCAAACTCGAGATTTGCTTTGGCGATATGGGATAATGGAATACGGGCAGCGATTCCACCTTCCCGCAGGGTCAGTAGCACAGCATCACCTTCGACACCATCGATACGCCCTAAAAATGTTTTACGCATGCTCCCCCGCTCGTCAGGGTGGAGTTCACTGGTTTTAATCATGGCCAACTGACCGCTGAACCGGGCAAAATCCTCCAGACGCTTAAGCGGCCGATCCAGTCCCGGTGATGATACTTCCAGGGTATACCGCCCGGGGATACAGTCCTCAACATCAAGTTGCACCGACAGCTCACGGCTTACATCAGCGCAATCGTAGAGATTTACACCACCCGGTTTATCAATAAAGACCCGCAGAGCATGTCCACGCCCAAACTTCTTAAACTCGCAATCAACCAGCTCAAGGCCAAGATCACGGAGAATCGGTTCAAGGAGATGTGCGACCTGTTCAGGAATGGTCTGTTCGCTCATAAAAACCCCAGTACAATAAAAAAAGTGGGCTGTTGAGAGCCCACTTTGTCAAAATGCAACAAAATGTTGTCCGTATGTACCATGTACGCCTTGGACTTGCAAGCATTTTCTCAACTATATTCATAGGTAAAAGCCATACCATGCTCTCTGTTTTCGTGACCATCACGGTTCAACGACTCAACCTCATTGAACCTGCACGTTCCGAACCCCTTCCGGTCGCCAGGCCGGTGCAATAACATGGGATCCCCGCTCCTCCGGCGCCAGCATGACACTACCGTACCTAAGCGTAAACTCACCAAAACGGTCATTGACCTGATCCATCGCCATAATCATTGCACTGCTGCGTTGTTCCTCCCGAAAAAGAGACTCCTGTCCGCCTTGATAGCGAAGGTTACTGATTCGCACCCCCAAAAGCCGAACCGGCTGAGACGGAGAGAGCCGGTCAAACAAGGTACAGGCAGTCCGGTAGATCTCGTCACTTCGATTGATAGCCTCGGACAATGTCTGCTGCATACCGGTTCCACTCAAATCAGCAAAGCGCACATCCACGTGCCCGGTCCTACCAGCCAGGCCATAGCGCCGAGCCCGGCGTCCAACCATCTCCGAAAGCTGTAACAGGTGT
>JBLIZM010000246.1:0-4099 GCA_048859855.1 Trichlorobacter sp. | reverse complement strand
GGTTCGAGACCGCCCGCGCCTACCATTTACACTGAGAGCGGCATCGGCAACTACCGATGCCTTTTCTTTTGGAGAATGCCGTATGTCAACGATATCGGTAACACTGCCCGACGGCTCAAGTCGTATTTTACCGGCCGGTTCAACCATAGCTGATTTGGCAGCATCAATCGGTGCTGGATTGGCTAAAGCTGCGCTGGCAGGTTCAATTAATGGTGAACTGGTTGATGTCACCGCTCAACTTGTTGATGGTGCTACTGTTGCAATTATTACCGAGCGCAGCCCTGAAGCACTTGATATTATTCGTCATTCCACCTCACACCTGATGGCTCAGGCTGTAAAGCAGCTTTTCCCTGATGTTAAGGTAACTATCGGCCCTTCCGTCGAGAACGGCTTTTATTACGATTTTGATACGGATCGTCCATTTACTCCTGAAGATTTGGAAAAGATCGAACAGCGGATGGGAGAGCTTGCGGCAAAAGATTTTGTTGTTGAGCGATCAGTCCTTTCTGCTGGCGAAGCAATTGAATTCTTCGAAGGGCAGGGTGAACCGTACAAAAAAGAGCTTATTCAGGATATTGGCGCGCAAACGGTATCCATCTATCGTCAGGGTGATTTCTCTGATCTCTGCCGTGGCCCTCACGTCCCAAGTACTGCTAAGCTAAAGGCTTTTAAGCTCTTGTCAATTGCCGGTGCCTACTGGCGTGGTGACGAAAAAAACAAAATGCTCCAGCGGATCTATGGAACCGCCTTTACGGATAAAAAAGAGCTCGAAGCATACCTGCATCGCCTAGAAGAAGCAAAGCGTCGTGATCACCGTAAAATCGGTCGTGAGCTTGACCTGTTCTCTTTTTCAGATGAAGTGGGGCCTGGTTTTGCAATCTGGCACCCAAAAGGGGCAATGCTCAGAACGATCCTTGAGGACTTTGAGCGTAAAGAGCATCTGAAAAGAGGGTATGATATTGTTGTTGGCCCTCAGATTCTAAAAACAGATCTGTGGCAAAAGTCTGGGCATTACGAAAACTATCGTGAAAATATGTATTTCACAGAGGTTGATGAACAAAGTTTTGGCGTTAAGCCGATGAACTGTTTGTCCCATATGATGATTTACAAGTCTCATCTGCGTAGTTATCGTGATTTACCACTCCGCTATTTTGAGCTCGGAACGGTTCATCGTCATGAGCGTGCCGGAGTTCTTCATGGCTTATTGCGAGTACGTTGCTTTACGCAAGATGATGCCCATATTCTTTGTACGCCGGAACAACTCGATGCAGAGATTACGAGTGTTTTAGCTTTTGTTTCCGACGTGATGGGAATCTTTGGCTTTGAGTATGAAATGGAGCTTTCAACCCGCCCAGAACAATCAATCGGTTGCGACGAGGACTGGGAACGGGCAACCAACGCATTACGTTCGGCGCTCGAAGCTTCAGGACGTCCCTATGAGATTAATGAGGGTGATGGAGCCTTCTACGGTCCTAAAATTGATATAAAATTGCGTGATTGTCTTGACAGACGGTGGCAGTGTGCTACTATCCAGTGCGATTTTACCCTGCCTGAACGTTTCGATCTGACCTATGTCGACCGTGATGGGGAGCGTAAGCGTCCTGTTATGGTTCATCGGGTTATCCTGGGATCCATTGAACGGTTCATTGGCGTTCTTATTGAGCACTATGCCGGAAACTTCCCGGTATGGCTTGCACCGGTTCAGGCTATTGTCTTGACCGTTACTGACAATCAGGTTCCGTATGCCCATCAGGTTGCTGCAACCTTGCGCGCTAATGGAGTCAGGGTTCAAGAAGATTTTCGTAATGAGAAGCTGAACTTTAAGATTCGTGAAGCTCAGCTCCAGAAAATACCGTATATGTTAGTTATTGGTGATAAAGAGGTTGATCAGGGAACGGTAACGCCACGTTTCCGAGATGGTACAAACCTTAATCCAATGACTGCTGACGAATTTGTGTCATTTATTTCCAACGAAGCGAGCAGGTACTGCTAATAACGCTACTGTCTGCTTGAGGAGGTCTGTCATAGCTGCTCCAACCAAAACCGCTACGGTGAACATCAACCATGCAATTCGTGCTCCTGAAGTACGGGTTATTACGCATGACGGTGAGCAATTGGGTGTTCTTTCACTTCGTGAGGCACTGGAAGCTGCAGAAGCCAGACAACTCGACCTGGTTGAAGTGTCGCCGATGGCAACACCCCCAGTATGCCGAATCATGGATTACGGCAAGTTCAAGTATCAGCAGAGCAAAAAACAGCAGGAAGCCAAAAAGAAGCAGGTGCAGGTTCAGGTCAAAGAGGTTAAAATTAGACCGAAGACTGATGACCATGACCTTGACTTCAAAGTTAAGCATGTACGTCGCTTCTTAGAGGAAGGAAATAAGGCTAAAGTTACTTTGGTCTTCCGTGGACGTGAAATTACACATCAAGATATTGGCCGATCAGTAATTGAGAAATTCGCTGCAGAATTAGCCGATATCGCCGTAGTAGAAGTTCAGCCACGCGTTGATGGTCGACAGATGTTTATGATTGTTGCCCCGAAAGCTAAAAAACACTGATATACAGCGTATGCTATTAACACAAAGGAGTCGGTAATGCCTAAGATCAAAACAAATCGCGCTGCTGCAAAGCGTTTCAAGAAGACTGGAACAGGAAAAGTTAAACGCGCCCATGCGTTCACTAGCCATATTCTGACCCATAAGTCACGTAAGCGTAAGCGTAATCTGCGTCAAAGCAACACGGTTTCAGCTGTTGACCAAAAGAACATTTGTGCACTCATTCCGTATATGTAGTGCACCCCCTGCGGTTATATAACCGCCCCAGAACCGTGAGGATCGGCCCCTTACGGATCGGGATCATATCACACGAAGGAGTCTAAGATGCCGAGAGCAAAAGGTGGTTTTAAGTCGCGTCAGCGTCGCAACAAGGTTTTGAAGCTTGCAAAAGGATACCGTGGTGCCCGGAGCAAATTGTTCAGGAGTGCTACTGAGGCGGTTGACCGCGCACTCAATTATGCGTTTCGTGACCGTCGTGTTAAAAAGCGTGATTTCCGTGCCCTGTGGATTATGCGGATTAACGCTGCAGCCCGCCTGAACGGTCTGTCTTACAGCAAGTTTATTTTCGGTCTGAAAAAGGCCAACGTCGAAGTTGACCGCAAGGTCCTCGCCGACATCGCTGTTACTGACCCGAAAGGGTTTGCAGAGGTAGCTACCCTGGCAAAGGCTCAGCTGTAGTTCGACTCTGCAGAATGCTAAAAGGGAATAGGAGTCGACTCCTGTTCCCTTTTTTCGTACTACCGTCGTGGTACAGTATGACAAAAGGATGGCACCATGCGTGAACAAATAGAACAGCTTCGTCAGGAAGCCCTTGAGGCGGTGCGTCAGTCTGCAACGGAAGAGCAGTTGCAGGATGTTCGTGTTAAGTATCTTGGTCGGAAGGGATCTTTGACGGCACTGATGAAGGGTCTCGGGTCGTTAACCCCTGAAGAACGTCCATTGGTCGGGCAAGTAGTTAACCGCATTAAAGACGAAGTTGAAGGGGCAGTGGATGCTGCATTGTCATCTGCCCGGGCAGCAGCAACCGCTCATCGACTCTCTTCTGAACGGATGGAGGTTACCCTGCCGGGAAGGCGTCACCGTAAGGGTAGTAAGCATCCTGTTTCTTTAGTTATTGAAGAGGTTTCTTCGATTTTCGCTGGTCTCGGATTTTCAGTGGCAGAAGGGCCTGAAATTGAAAAAGACTGGTATAATTTCGAGGCGCTCAATTTTCCGCCTGAGCATCCTGCCCGTGATATGCAAGATACGTTCTTTGTCGAGAATGACTTGCTATTGAGAACTCATACTTCGCCAGTTCAGGTACGGACGATGCTTGGTCAGAAGCCACCGGTTAGAATCATTGCTCCGGGAACGGTATATCGCTGTGACTCAGACGCAACCCATTCACCTATGTTCCATCAGATTGAAGGCTTGATGATTGATGAGCAGGTTTCCTTTGCTGACCTGAAAGGAATCTTGACAACCTTCACCAACCAGCTATTTGGTCAAAAAACTGGTGTTCGCCTACGCCCTAGTTTTTTCCCCTTTACCGAACCATCTGCAGA
>JBLIZM010000245.1:0-2877 GCA_048859855.1 Trichlorobacter sp. | reverse complement strand
AGTTTCGACCGTTTTATACCCACTTTGCCGCAGAATTGAGCTTGTTTGACCATTTAACCAGCTGGTATGACCGGCACGCTCGTTTAATCCCCTCCGTCGCTGATGGCTGCCCACGGGAGCCCGAGCTGCGCTTTACCGAGCAAGAGCGGCTCGTACTTAAGCGCCAATCGCTGCTGGAGCATATCCTTGCGGTTGCGCAGGTGGTGGGACCGGAACTGTCCGATACTGACGCACTGCTTTTTTCGCTGACCCTGCTGGTCGCCGACTGGGGGATGCTCCCCGCGGAAACGGTTCCGTCAACCGTTGTCACTGATGGGGTGGCACACCAGGTCATTAGTCTTGCGGCTCTCAAACAATGGCATGATCAGGATCCCTTGTCGCTGTATGATCAGCTTTCCCAAGCGGTGCTTGAGCATCATCGCCCCCGCCCCAAGACACCGGTCGGAAAAATGGTGCAGCGGGGAATTGACCAGGTCCGGCGTGCCCAGCTGGCTAGCGGTTGTATCGAAGAGCCCAATCCTCCACTGGAAAAAGGTGTCCCCCTTACCATTCTCACTCCCCCGGTGCCGAGCACCCCCACTCCAGCTGCTCGGGTTTCCCTCGACTACCTGGTTTCCTGGCTGCGGCTGGAACTCGCCCGGGAGGTCAATCAGGTTGAGCAGACCTCGAGCGGCCCCCGTTGGCGCTTACTGTGCTTTGATAAACAGCGGGTACTGATCAGTCCGGAAAATCTCTGGGAGCTGATTCAACGTTGTCCGGCACGTCAGGCACCACCACGTCCCTTTAGTCCGGCGGGGCTCGCTCGTCTGCTACCGGCATTGGTCCGACACGGCTTGATTACGTCGCAGGATGCCGAAGCGGGGCCGCAACCAGCGGTCGTGGTTACGCCACGAGGACGCGAGATTAAGGCACAGTTTATCATCATACAGGCGAGCAGCCTGAGTAGCGATCCTGCCAGTTTCCTGTTACGGCGTGATCAACAGATTTACCGAATGGTTCGCTATGTTCGGTTTCACGGGGAGCAACCATGAAGCGCTTCGTATTCTGGGTATTAGTGCCGGTCAGCGCCTTTGCCGGTTATGGTGATGAGAGCCGTTCCGGCTGGTGGTGGTATCAAACCCCTCCTGCAGCAGAGTCACCACTACCGGGTGCCGCACGACCATCGATGACCACCAAAGAACTTGCCCGTTCCCTTGAAGAAGCACTGGATACGGCTGTTGCTTCCCCCGATCCTGAACATGTCCGTCACTATCTTGAATTGCAGGATCAGGTCCGTCGTCGGGCACTGGCCTTTGCAAATACCACGCAGCTGGTACTCCAGCACTATCCCGATCTCTCCACCCGTGGGGTCTATCCGGTCACCACCCCGGGTAATCTTGCACGCATTTCCCAGGTTCGTGATGAACAGCATCGTCGCTTGCAGCGTGAACGTGAGCGGTATGGGCTGGTTATGGTTGGTCGTAGCAGTTGTCAGGCCTGTCAGGAGCAGGAACGGATCCTGGCCTGGTTTAAACAGGAGCATGGCTGGGACTGGGGAGTGCTCGATCTTGATCAGCATCCCGAAGCGGGAGTCGGTGCCGCTGGTACCATGGTTCCGGCACTATTGCTGCTGTCCCGTCAGAACGGCGAGCTGGTACCCCTGACCAGTGGTGTCAGCTCGGCGCAGGAGATTGAGGAACGGCTGTATCGTACCATCCGTTATCTCGAGGGGGAAACAACGGCAGAACAGTTCACCATGCTTCCCTTTGAAACAGAGAGCCCGGCTGACCCACTGGCCGGTCTGGAGAGGAGGTAGGTATGTATCGGCGTTGGGTACTTTTGCTGGTTCTGCTGCTGCCGACGACCCTTACGGCCGGCTGGGTGGATGATTGGCTGATCCAAAAGCAAAGTAGTGGTTCGAGCGGATATGAATCAGCACGACGGGGATACTACACCGGCGGTGGGATGTCGCTCCGGTGGCCAAACAGCAGTGATCATCCGGTCAGTATTACCGCGCCTCGGATCAAGTCTGGCTGTGGCGGGATTGACCTGTTCCTGGGGGGCGTTTCTTTTTTGAATGTCGACTACCTGGTTCAAAAACTCCAAAACATCCTGTCAGCGGCACCGGCCGCTGCATTTGATATTGCCTTGAAAACCATGGCTCCCCAGGTGGCTGACACGATCAAGACGCTTGAATCGATCATCGACCGGCTGAACGGTCTTCAGCTACAGGACTGTAAAGCGGCCCGGGCGCTGGTTGCCACCGCTGCCAGTCCGTTTTCTCCGGTAATGACCGAAAGTATGCAGGCAGAGATGAAGAACGCCCAGACCGACTTTTTAGTCTCAAGTGGCGCTAAAGATCTTTACCAAAGTGCCAGCAGTCTCCTTTCGGCTGAACAGCGCCAGTCTGCCGGCAACCGGCCGGCCGCGGGGAGCACCATTCAAAATAGTACCACTGCGGCAACAGCCGGCTGCTCAGAACAGCTCCGTCAGATTTTTGGTGAGGGGTCGCTGCTCGAAAACCTGGCGACCCAGCAGGGGCTTGATAGTGCCTATATCTCGCTGATTCGCGGATTTGTTGGCGATGTGGTGATTGCATCACCGGCCAGTACCGGTAGTACCTATCAGGCAACCTATCGCCCTCCGTGTGCCGCCAATGACAGTTATGACGCATTTATGCAGGGGAGTGCCGAGGGACGGGATAGCGACGGTGTCTGCCGCGTGGTGAGCGATATCAATCGGGATCTGACCGCCATGGTGGTTGCGCGCATGCAGTCGATCGCTGGCCGTATGAAGGGGCGTCAGGCACTGACGAGTGAAGAGGAGGCTTTTTTGAAAAGTACTCCGTTGGCGGTCAGTCAGGCACTCAAAGCGGCAGTATCTGCAGGGGTCGAGCAG
>JBLIZM010000244.1:0-2708 GCA_048859855.1 Trichlorobacter sp. | reverse complement strand
GCCGATGACATCGATGACGGATCAACCCGTTTTCTCAATACGGATGATATCCAGTTCGGATCGTTTTTACGCCATTTTGAGACGGCAGTCTATGGTGTCTGGCGGTACCCGCAAGAGGCTTTGCAAAAGGGGATTGAAGGGATGACACCGGTTAAAATCACCTTTAACCGTAAGGGTGAAATTGTCGGTGTCCGGTTGCTTGAGAGTTCCGGAAGTAAAATACTCGATGATGAATTGCTGCGGACACTGCGTGCGATTGGACCTGTCGGACGCCTTCCCAATAACTACCGTAAAGATGAGTTTTCCTTGATCGCGTTTTTCTACTATGGAAATGCCCGCGGTCGTCTTCGCTAGACACTTTCCAAAAACAGGCTGCTTTTGAGTCGATAGGGGATAATGGCAGCAAAGCAGCTGTCCAGGAGCGTCCGTGCGTCATCATGCTCCCTCGTTTCGAAGGTGACACTACCGAATTTGCTGGTGTTCAGACAGCGGTGCAGCGGTGTTGGTGCCTGTCCGTTGAGGTCGGGACCATAGCCAAGGATGTTGAGCAGGTTTATTTCAAAAAAACAGCGGATCGAGCAGTTGAGCGGATAGTCACGGGTGTAATCAAGTAATAGTGCAAACAGCCTAAACAGTCGGGGGACCGGCTGACCTTCCGGAGTAAGCGCCTCAACCAACTCACAGAGATATAGTAATAATGCCAGCGTGTAGAGGTCGTTGTGTGGGCCGGTTACCGGATACTGGTGTTCCACCTGAATCAATCTGCTCAGACCATGTTCATTGAGAACCAGGCTGAGATCCAGGCGTCGTCCCGCCATCAGTGCACCGGAGAAGCGACGTTTTGAGGAGCGGGCCCCCTTGGCAAACCCCTTTACCCTGCCGTGCTCAAGGGTGAAGAGTGACACGATGAAGTCATTGTCGCCATAGGGCCGTGTTGATAACACGATTGCTTGGCAGGTTACGGTGGCCATAAATCAGTGGGCTTCACTCCAGGTGGCGCCATGGTGGATATCAACGGTTAGAGGAATAGCCATCGGCACGGCTGTAGACATGGCATTCCGTATCAGTGCGATCACCTGATCCCGCTCAGTCTCGGGTGCTTCAAAAACCAATTCATCATGCACCTGCATGACCAGTCTGGTTTTAAAATCACCATCACGAAGCGCCTGATCAACATTAATCATCGCCTGTTTAATAATATCAGCTGCTGACCCCTGAATCGGGTAGTTAATGGCGTTGCGCTCAGCGTAGGAGCGCAGGTTTCCATTGCTGCTATTGATGTCAGCAATTGGCAAGCGTCTGCCGAGAATGGTCGTGACAAAACCGGACTGTCGAGCTTGTTCGATACAACCGTCTAGATATTCCATCGCCTTATTATGCCGTTCTTTATAGGTCGCGATGAAGCGTTCTGCAACCGGTCGTGCAATACCGAGCTGTTTGGCCAGTGAAAAGGCTCCCTGGCCGTAGATGACCCCAAAGTTAATCGCCTTGGCCTGACGGCGCATTTCAGAAGAAACCATTTCCGGGAAGAGCCCGAAAATTTCAGCCGCTGTTCTGGTATGGATATCCTGATCACTGGAGAACGCATCACAAAAAACAGGATCTTTTGAAAGGTGTGCCAGTACCCGCAGTTCAATCTGTGAATAGTCTGCCGCAATGATGCAACTACCCGCAGGAGCGATGAACGCTTCACGGATTTTGCGACCTTCTTCGGTTCTAACCGGAATATTCTGGAGGTTTGGGTCAGAAGATGAAAGGCGTCCGGTGGCGGTGACTGCTTGATTATAACTGGTATGGACCCGATCATGGGAGTCGGTCAGCTTCAGCAGGGCATCAGTATACGTTGACTTTAGTTTTGCCAGTGATCGATAGCTTAGGATGCGATTGGCAATTTCGTGTTCCTGGGCGAGCGATGAAAGGACTTCGTTGTCGGTTGAACGGCCGGTTTTTCCTTTGGTCTTTTTCGTTGCCGCTAACCCCAGTCGATCAAATAATACTTCCTCGAGCTGTTTGGGAGAATTAAGATTAAAAGCCCCTCCCGCCAGTTCGTGGATGTCGGCTTCAAGGAGTTGCATTTGACTACCGAACTCAAGGGACAGCCGGGTGAGCAGGGCCCGGTCCAGTAGTACACCATGGAGCTCCATTGCCGTTAGAATTGATGAGAGTGGCATTTCGAGCTTGAAGAGCAGGTCCCCCATTCCGGCTTGTTCAATGCGTGACAGTAACTCTTGATAGAGCATCCAGGTGACATCAGCATCTTCTGCGGCATAGCGGGTCGCAAGCGGTAACTCAACCTGACTAAAGCAGATGCGGTTCTTGCCGGTGCCGGTCACTTCATCATAGCTGATCATCCGATGATTGAAGTATTCCTGGGCCATGGCGTCGAGTCCATGGCCACCACGGGAGGGTGAGAGGAGATACGAACAAAGCATGGTGTCGCAGTAACAGCCCGTCACCTGATACCCGGCACTTGTAAGTACCTGGACGTCGAACTTGAGATTTTGCCCTACCTTTTTGATGGTTGCATCGGCGAAAACGGGGGCTAGGAGCTGACGTACCTCTTCTGGGGACAGCTGGTCCGGAGCACCGAGGTAACGGTGGCCAACCGGGATATACCATGCCTGGTGTGGCCGGAAAGCGATTGATATACCAACCAGGCCGGCACTACGAGGATCGAGCCCAGTGGTCTCTGTATCAAAAGCAAAAAT
>JBLIZM010000243.1:0-7245 GCA_048859855.1 Trichlorobacter sp. | reverse complement strand
TTGTTGCTGATTGGCATTCTCTGACAACAGAATATGGTGATACCTCAGGTATTCGATCTTCTGCCCGTGAGATGGTTCTCGACTGGGTTGCTTTTGGTCTAAATCCAGAGAAGTGCACAATCTTTGAGCAGAGCCAGGTTCCGCAGCATGCTGAGTTAAACTTAATTTTAGGTATGATTACGCCGGTTGCATGGCTTGAACGTAATCCGACATACAAAGAAATGCTTGAAAACATAGAACAGCGTGATTTGTCGACGTTTGGCTTTTTAGGATATCCCGTCTTAATGGCGGCTGACATCATACTCTATCGTGCCACTCGTGTGCCGGTAGGACACGATCAACTGCCGCACCTCGAAATTACCCGTGAAATCGCACGGCGTTTCAACTACCTTTATCAAACTCCCGTTTTTCCAGAACCTGAAGCGCTTTTGACAGAGACGCCTAAGCTTTTAGGTCTTGATGGTCGCAAGATGAGTAAGTCGTATAATAACTCTATTTATCTGTCAGAAACCGCTGAAGAGACGGCAGTTAAAATCAAGGGGATGGTAACGGACACCCAGCGCGTGCGTAAAGCAGATCCGGGGGATCCTGATGTCTGTTTGGCATTCAATCTCCATCAACTGTATGTGTCTGAAGATGTTCGTGCGAAGATTATACCTGCCTGTCGATCAGCCGAGATTGGTTGTGTAGAGTGTAAACGGATCTTGACTGAGGCTATGAATGCAGCGTTAGCCCCGTTTAGGGCTAAGCGTGAGGAACTTGCTGCTTCCTCAGGTTTTGTGGACGAGATCCTTGCGCACGGAAGCGCCAAGGCCTCTGTAGTCGCTAAGGAAACCATGGCGGCAGTCCGTGATGCATTAAAGGTTTAATGGATTGTTGATCCGGTGATAGCACAAACAGTGGAAGATGGATCGTTATTCGGAGATGAGGGTTCTGGCTATAGCGTTAAGCTTGACAGCTTTGAGGGACCTCTTGATCTTCTACTGCATCTTATTCGAAAGAATGAGGTGGATATTTATGATATACCGATTGCCGTCATCACCAAGCAGTATCTTGAATACATAAACGTTCTAAAAGAACTAAATCTCGATCTGGCGGGTGAGTTTCTGGTCATGGCTGCGACTCTGCTTCAGATCAAATCACGAATGTTGCTCCCTGGAATTGCTGAGCCTGAACAGGATGAAGGGGAGGGGGAAGACCCCCGCGCTGAGCTGGTTCGACGCCTTCTTGATTATCAGCGCTATCGAGAAGCCGGTGTTGAACTCAGTGCCCGGACACTGCTTGGTCGTGAGGTTTTTGTCCGGCCATGTAGCAGCGAGGGGAGTTGTCTTCAGCTGGTCGAGTCTGAAGATGAGATTCTTGATCTTGATTTATATCATTTGGCAGAAGCGTTTAACCGTCTAGTTGCGACTATCCCCCAGGCACGGGTTCATGAAGTTGCGGCACGAGAATCATTAAGTATTGTTGATGCAATCAGTGGTATTATGTCAGCGCTTGATGAAGGTACCGAGGTCGCCTTTAGTGACCTGTTTGACCCATCATTAGGTCGGGAAGGGCTTATTGTTACGTTCCTTGCGCTGCTTGAACTCTGTAAACTGCGTATGATTAAGATTGTACAGTCAGAACCGGGGCGTGAGATCTATTTGATGATGGCTGTGGCTCCCGATTCAGCCAGTATTGAGAGTGATGATGAGTGACAGTCTACCGCTAATGACCGTTATTGAAGGACTGCTGTTTGTCTCAGATACGCCGGTTAGTATTGAACGTTTAACTGAGCTCCTTCCTGAATATGACCGTGCGACATTACGTTTAGCCGTCCAGGAGCTACGTGACCAGTATCATGAACGTCAGGCTGGCATCTGTCTCGTTGAGGTTGCTGGCGGCTGGCAGCTACGGACGGTGACGGAAGTTCTCCCGTATTTGACAAGACTCGTTAAGGCAAAGCCAACCCGCTTTTCTCCCTCAGCGATGGAGACCCTTGCAATAATTGCGTATCGTCAACCGGTAACTCGTCAGGAAATAGAATATCTGCGCGGTGTTGACGCTGGTGCCGTGCTGAAAACCTTGCTCGATCGTCGATTGATTAAGATACTCGGGAGGAAGGATATCCCGGGGCGACCAATTATCTATGGTACCACCAAAGAGTTCCTTGAGGTGTTCAACCTCAAAGACCTTAAACAACTGCCACCACTGAAAGATATCCAATCTCTTGAAGACCTTCCGAACTTTGAGGTACAGGAAGAACTGCCACTCAAAGATGAGTCCCAGACAGTATTTTCTGAGGCATGATTCAGAGGTTCAAAACCCATGAAACACCAAGTGGAATCGTTGACATAAGCCGATAAACATTGTATACACTATAAACTTTTAACAATTGTGTTTCAGTACCTATCACCCATAAGGAGGAAGTACCATGATTGAAGCGTATCTGGCTCATGAAGCCGAGCGTGCGGCCCAGGGTATTCCGGCTCTGCCGTTGACCCCTGAGCAGACCACTGAACTCTGTAAGCTGCTTGAGGCCCCCCCAGCAGGCAAGGAGGAGTTTCTTCTTAACCTTCTGAAGGAGCGTGTCTCCCCGGGTGTTGACCCAGCAGCAGAAGTTAAGGCTGGCTTCCTGGCGGCAATTCTTGATGGTAGCAAAAAGTCACCACTGGTATCCAAAGTTGATGCTGTACGTATCCTTGGGACTATGATTGGTGGTTACAACGTTTCTCCGCTTGTTGAGGCTCTAAAGACTGCAGACTTGGCTGACGAAGCTGCCTGTGCTCTTTCTGGTCTGACTCTGGTTTATGACGGTTTTGATCAGGTTGCTGCTCTGGCCGCTTCCATTCCGCAAGCTCAGAAGGTTATGCAGTCATGGGCTGATGCAGAGTGGTTCACTAAGCGTCCAGGTGTTCCTGAGACTATTAAGGTTAAAGTGTTCAAGGTTGAAGGAGAGATCAACACGGATGACTTCTCACCTGCTGGTGATGCATGGAGCCGTCCTGATATCCCACTGCATGCGTTGGCTATGGGTAAAACCCGCTTCCCGAATCGTCTTGCTGATATCGCAGCATGGCGTGCTGAAGGTAATCAAGTTGCCTTTGTTGGCGATGTTGTTGGTACCGGTTCTTCCCGTAAGTCAGCATGTAACTCAGTACTGTGGCACATGGGCCAAGACATCCCTTGTGTTCCAAACAAGAAGACTGCTGGTGTCATCATCGGTGGTGTTATTGCTCCGATCTTCTTCAACACTGCACAGGATTCCGGTGCTCTGCCAATCAAAGCTGATGTTACAAAAATGAATGATGGTGACATCATCACCATCAACACCGTTAAAGGTGAAGTATGTAACGCTGCTGGCGAAGTAATTTCTACCTTTAAGCTGTCTCCGAACACTATTGCTGATGAGTTCCGCGCTGGTGGTCGTATTCCGCTGATTATCGGACGTGCAATTACTGAGAAAGCTCGTAAGGCGTTGGGACTTGGTGACACTGATGTATTCACCAAGCCTGTTAATCCTGTTGTTAAGCCGGGTCAAGGATACTCACTTGCACAGAAAATGGTTGGTAAGGCTTGTGGCGTTACGGGCGTTCTGCCGGGAACAGCTTGTGAGCCTCTTATGACAACCGTAGGCTCCCAGGATACCACGGGTCCAATGACTGCTGACGAATTGAAGGAGCTGGCATGCCTTAAGTTCCTCTCCCCTATGTTCATGCAGTCATTCTGCCATACAGCTGCGTATCCGAAGCCAGCTGACGTTAAGATGCACAAGACACTTCCACAGTTCATCATTGAGCGTGGTGGCGTGCCCCTTAAGCCAGGCGATGGTGTTATTCACAGCTGGTTGAACCGTCTGCTTCTTCCGGATACGGTTGGAACAGGTGGCGACTCACATACTCGCTTCCCTATCGGTATTTCATTCCCAGCAGGCTCAGGCCTTGTTGCGTTTGCCGGTGCCATGGGCTTCATGCCGCTTGATATGCCAGAGTCCGTCCTGGTTCGCTTCAAGGGACAGCTCAATCCTGGCATCACCCTGCGGGATGTTGTTAACGCTATTCCGTACTGGGCGATCAAGCAAGGTAAGCTGACAGTACCGAAGAAAAATAAGATCAACATCTTCAACGGACGTATTCTTGAGATGGAAGGTCTGCCAAATCTAACCGTTGAGCAAGCATTCGAGCTGACTGATGCTGCTGCTGAGCGTTCAGCTGCTGCAGGTTGCATCCAGCTGTCAAAAGAGTCAGTTGCAACCTATCTTCGTTCTAACGTTGCACTGATGAAGAAAATGATTGCAGACGGCTATGAAGATGCTCAGACGCTGCAAAATCGTATTGATGCAGTCAATGCATGGCTAGCGAAGCCTGAGTTGCTTGAGGCTGATGCAAACGCCGTTGATACTGGTGCATATGCTGATGTTATTGAGATCGATTTGTCTGAGATTACCGAGCCGATTCTGGCATGTCCGAACGACCCAGACGATGTTAAGTTGTTGTCTGACGTTGCCGGTACACCAATCAACGATGTTTTCCTCGGTTCATGTATGACTAATATTGGTCACTTCCGTGCAGCTGCTGAAGTTTGGCGCGGTGAGAAGTTCAACCCGGCAGTTCGTACCTGGATCTGCCCTCCGACCCGTATGGATCAGGAGAAGCTCAAGGATGAGGCATACTTTGCAATCTACAGTGGCTTCGGTGCACGTATTGAGATTGCAGGCTGCTCACTGTGTATGGGTAATCAGGCGCGGGTTCCAGATGGTGTGAATGTCTTCTCAACATCAACTCGTAACTTTGATGACCGTATCGGTAACGGTGCAAAGGTATTCCTGGGCTCTGCAGAGCTTGGTGCCGTGTCCGCACTGATGGGTAAACTGCCGACTCCGGCTGAATTCCTTAAGGTGTATGCTGAAAAAATCGAGCCGAAGAAGGACTGCGTGTATCAGTATCTGCAGTTCGATGAGATGGCTGGCTACAAATAACCACTACGTATCGTAGTGGTATGTGGATCGGACGGCCCGTTACCGTATGGTGGCGGGCCGTACCTTGTTAATCGCTGCATGTAGGCGGGTGTGGAACATCAGTACTAAAAAGTAGTTGCGGGAGTAAAGCCCCATATGCTATAAGATGTTTCCCGTTTACCCGAGAAATCAAAACATTATCAGATTGTTATCTTGAGGGGTTCTATGACTAAAGCAGATATCGTCGAGCGTATTCATCAGAAGATTGGCCTTTCCAAAAAGGAGTCCGGGGAAATGGTCGAATTGGTCTTCAATATTATGAAGAACACTCTTGAGTGTGGTGAAAAAATAAAGATTGCTGGTTTTGGTAACTTCGTGGTTAAGCAAAAGGCTGACCGTCGTGGTCGCAATCCGCAAACCGGTGAGTCTATTACCATTACTGCCCGCCGTATTCTGACGTTTAAGCCAAGTCAGGTTCTTAAGAATGGAATCAACGACGAAGAGTAACAGGATGGGGTAGGGCATGCACCTTCCCGGTTTGCCTGATAAAATCTATTATAAAATTGGCGAAGTCGCCAGGATAGCGGAAGTGAGAACTTCCGTTCTCCGTTTTTGGGAAACAGAACTCCCGTTCATTGCTCCTGAAAAAAGTGGTTCCGGTCAACGTCTGTATACCCGTGAGGATATCGCAAGAATTCTCCAGGTAAAAGAGCTCCTGTATAACGATAAGTATACAATTGAAGGGGTGAGAAATAGATTGCAGCCGAATGGCCGCTCGCTTCCCTCAGACCCGCCAATTCCCGACTTCAGTCGCCAGTTGCTTGAAGAAATACGTAATGACCTACTGGCACTGCGACGCTTGTTGTGACTATTTTAAAAACAGTCTAAAAAACTATTGACCAGAAATCACTATCTGTACTAATGTACGGATTCACGTTGTTCTGCTGTTTTATAACCAGATGTATCAATGTGGGGCTATAGCTCAGCTGGGAGAGCGCTTGAATGGCATTCAAGAGGTCAGCGGTTCGATCCCGCTTAGCTCCACCATCATACCTTCAAAAGTAGATTGATTACTTTTGATATATAGCTTGCGGTGGCCATGGTGAAGAGGCCGAACACACATGACTGTGACTCATGCATTCGAGGGTTCGAATCCCTCTGGCCACCCCATTATTTACCCGGTTTCTTTATGGCGACATAAAGAAACTTTTTTTTTACATATTGTTGCACCTTGTCTGTTCGTGCCCCTTGACTTACGTCACACCCTGTACTAACTTTGATAAAATTCCACGCGTGAGGTGACTTTGCTATGTCATACGAGAACCTGACAGAAGGACTGACCTTCGATGACGTGTTGCTGATACCAGCTCACTCGCTTATCCTTCCTCGAGATGTAACTCTTTCTACACGCCTTACTCGTAATATAGCCTTAAACATTCCCCTTGTTAGTGCAGCGATGGATACCGTTACGGAGTCCCGCACTGCTATTACTATGGCACGAGAAGGCGGTATCGGTATTATTCATAAAAACCTGTCTATTGAAGATCAGGCTCATGAAGTTGATAAGGTCAAGAAAAGCGAATCGGGCATGATTGTTGACCCAATAACCATGCGACCAAATCAAAAGATATCAGAAGCACTTGAGTTAATGTCTCGCTATCGTATTTCCGGTGTTCCTGTCGTAAAGCCGAATGGTAAGCTGGTTGGTATTTTGACAAACCGCGACCTTAGATTCGAGACGGATTACGATCTCCCTATTTCATCACGAATGACGAAGCGTAACTTGGTCACGGTTCCGGTCGGCACCACACTTGAACAGGCTAAGGAGCATCTTAAGCATACCCGTGTTGAGAAGCTCCTGGTTGTTGATGAAGATCGTAACCTTAAGGGACTGATTACCATTAAGGACATTGAGAAGGTTAAAAAATATCCGAATGCCTGTAAGGACTCCCTCGGGCGCCTCAGGGTTGGTGCGGCTGTAGGACCTACTGCCGATATGGAACAACGCATGGAAGCACTGGTAAAGGCTGGTGTGGATGTTGTGGTCATTGATACTGCCCATGGCCACTCCCAGGGGGTTATTGACGCTGTCGCCCGTTCAAAACAGCTTTATCCGCATATTGATGTTATCGCAGGTAACATTGCAACGGCTGCGGCGGCAGAAGCGCTGATTAACGCTGGTGCTGATGGTATTAAGGTCGGTATCGGACCGGGCTCAATCTGTACGACTCGTGTTGTTGCCGGTGTAGGGGTGCCCCAAATCACCGCAATTATGGAATGTGCAAAAGTTGCTCATGCCCGTGGCGTTC
>JBLIZM010000242.1:0-11109 GCA_048859855.1 Trichlorobacter sp. | reverse complement strand
GTATGTCACAGGCTCGAAAGGAGAAGTACCCATGAAGGTTATTTTGCAAGAAAACATCGACAATCTCGGACAAATCGGTGACATCGTAAAAGTTGCTCCTGGTTATGCCCGTAACTTCCTGCTGCCAAAAGGTTTCGCTGTCCTGGCAACTGAGAAAAACGCCAAAGCACTTGACCATGCAAAGCGTCAGCTTGCATACAAGAAGGACAAAGCCCTTGCCGCTGCGAAGGCTCAAGCAGACAAGCTGTCTGCATGTGTTGTCACCCTTGCACACCAAGCTGGTGAAGAAGGCAAGCTGTTCGGTGCTGTTACCAACATCGAAATCGCTGCTTATCTGAATGAGCAAGGTTTCGTCGTTGATCGTAAAAAAGTCGTTCTTACTGATCCTATCAAGCAGACCGGTGAGTTTGATGTTGTGGTAAAAATCCATCCGGAAATCAGCGCAACCATCAAGGTTATTGTCAACGCTGCCTAACTCCGTTCATCTGCATCTTGGCACCGGCTCGCCCTTGGCGGGCCGGTGCTGTTTATCCCCGACAATTACTTGTATTCCCCCCCCAAGTAACTTATACTAATTCCGTTACGTTAACCTCGCAGACAAGGATTACCCATCGTCCTATGGACACCGTCACGATCGAACTGATCGGCATAGCCATACTGATTTGCCTAACCGGCTTTTTCTCCATGGCTGAGTTTGCCATTATCTCTGTACGTAAAAGTCTCGTTGCACAACAGATTGCCGATGGTGATGATCGGGCAACGATTATCGCGGATTTACAACGTGACCCCCACACACTGCTTGCCGTCGTCCAGATCGGCATCACCATCACCACCTCCGCGGCGTCAACCATCGGTGGTATTGTCGCTATTGAGCATGCCAGACCATTTTTACAACAGCTGCCCTGGCCGTATATTACCCACCTGGCAGAGCCGATTGCCGCCATTGGTGTCGTTGCAGTCGTCTCGTACATCACATTGATTATCGGTGAGCTCGTTCCCAAATCACTCGGGCTTCAGTATGCACACCGAGTGTCCTTCGCCCTAGCCCGCCCCATACGGCTTTTTTCCTATCTCACCACTCCAATAACCATCTTCTTGACCGGTTCCAGCAAAGCAGTATTCTGGCTTCTCCGTCTCGAAGGGGCCAAGGAAACCTTCGTTACCCGCGAGGAAGTACAGCATATGGTTACCGAGGGGCAGGAAACAGGAGTCTTCAGTGAAGCTGAACACGAGTATATTCAGAATGTCTTTGAATTTACCCATACCTGCGTCCGGGAAGTCCTAGTTCCCCGTACCCGTATGGTTGCCCTTGCTATCGACGCTCCCACCAGCGAGACCCTGGCAATCCTGTTAGAGTCTCAGTATTCACGATACCCGGTCTACCGGGAGCGCCTTGAAGATATCGTCGGTATTGTTCACGACAAGGATATTATGGCAATACTGATACGTGGCGAAGAGCTGCATCTTGAACAGATCATGCGCCCGGTCCGTTTTGTTCCTGAAGGGAAGAAAGTTAACGACCTACTTAAGGATATGCAGCGTTCCCGCACCCATATGGCGATCGTTGTTGATGAATATGGTGGTCTGGCTGGATTGGTTACGACCGAGGATCTGCTTGAGGAACTGGTTGGGGAAATTCAGGATGAGCATGATGCCGGTGATACGCATCCACTACAGCGTCAATCAGACGGAAGCTGGGTTGTCGATGGGGCCACCTCCATCTTCGATATCTGTGAAACCCTCGATATCAAACTTGAAGGAACCATGCAGGTTGAATCGATTGCCGGATTGATCCTGAATGAACTCGGACATCTTCCGCAGGCCGGTGAATCGATCTCCTGGCACGGATATCGCCTGATTTGTGAACAGGTTACCCGCACAGCGATTACGGTTGTCCGGATTGTGGCACTAAGTAACGACCCCCCGACGGCGACGGGGGCCTAAGACCATGCGCGTCCCGGTCGACTCACCGATCATACGCGGACTCCTGATTGCCTGCGTGGTGTTCTGCCTGCTCTGGATCGGCCTTGCGATTACCCTTCCCCGTGTGCTTGACATCAATCAGTACCGGAACGATTTGACAACACTCCTCGAAGGTGAACTGAAACGACCGGTCATGCTTGGTGAAGGGACCTTCTCCTGGCGGATTGGTCCCACCATTAGCTTTACTCACTGTACAATCCTTGAACCGGATCGTAGCGCACCGTGTGTCACCACCCGTTCCATAACGGTGCGTCTTGGTATTCTGCCACTGATTCGTAAACGGATTGCACTGCGCAATGTCAGCGTTGATGACCTTACCCTGACTATCGCACGCGACCGTCAGGGGCGGCTCTCGATTGACGACCTCTTACAACCAAGTAGCGGTGGAATGACGCTTTCACTGGATCGCCTCAAGCTTAATCGAGCCACCATTATCTGGCATGACCGCATGGATGGCGCACCACCGCTTGATCTGGTCCTGACCGGTGTTAACGGCACCCTTGTTGACCCAGGGCGTGGTGAACAGACCAAAATGGACCTAAAGGGTACCATTGCTGACGGTGGCGGAACCCTGGCCTTGAAGGGCAAAGTACTGATTCCAAAGGATGGCAATCTACGCACATCCAGCCGTGCCGACCTGACCGTTACGGTTGCCAAACTTGACTCCGGTCGTTTTTGGCGATACGGCGGGCAGTCACTACCGTTCCCCAATCCCCAGGGATTACTTTCCGGCAGTACAACCGTCAAAGGGAAATATCAGGACCTAAAACTACAGGCAGACCTGACTCTCACTAACCCTCACCTACGGTGGCCTACGGTATTTCGTAGTGATTTGAGACCAGCGACGGTTGGCCTGGCTGGGAAGCTTGACTGGAGTGCATCAACCCTGACCATGAAAAATATCGTGGCCAGCATCGATGGAGTACGGGTCAAGGGGGGGATGTCCATTCGGGACCTCAACAGCAAGGACCCCTACCTCGACGTCCAGGCTTCGAGCTCCCCCTTTTCCTACGCCATGGCTCGCCAGTATACCCCGTTTGTCATTATAGATCCCGATCCTGCTGAATTCATCGAACAGCGGATTAAGGGGGGGACCTTTGCGGTACAAACCGCAACACTAAAAGGGCGCTTGTCGACCATCAAGAGTTTCGGGGTAAAGACAAACGCTACCTGCCTCTATCTACGAGGCTCTGTCAGTGACGGAATCATCTCCTATGGTGGTTCATCACCAACCTTC
Organism: Trichlorobacter sp.; assembly: GCA_048859855.1. Classification (GTDB taxonomy): domain Bacteria; phylum Desulfobacterota; class Desulfuromonadia; order Geobacterales; family Pseudopelobacteraceae; genus Trichlorobacter. The sequence goes on along the minus strand of JBLIZM010000242.1, from coordinate 7,889 downwards.
AACAAACTCTATGGAACCCTTGAGCTCAAGGGGACATCCTTCAACCTGATCAAGACCCGGGGACAGTTCGGTGCAGCACCGTTCACTTTGGATGGTAGCATCACCGAATATGCCACCATCGGTGTCCCCTGCAACTATCCATTCGTGATGCGGGTGACCCCACACCAGTCTGAAGTAAATTGGATCAGCAGCATCATCGGACTATCCAACGTCACCTATGGAGGAAATGGATTACTCGAATTGCGGGGTGACGGGCCAACCAATCGCTACCGACTATCGGGTGAGTGGCACCTCCAGCCGAGCACACTGACCATCAGCGATCTGATTACAAAACCGATCGGCCAACCAGCCAGCCTGAATTTCAGTAGCACCATTGACCGTAACACAACCACCTTTAACTCGGTGGCGTTACAGGTGGCCTCAGCCAGGGTTTCCGGTTCAGGTGGGCTACGCTACAGTGGCCAGACCCCTCATCTTCAGTTTAACTTGGAGACAAACCGCTTCCCGCTTGATCCAACCCATCCCTTGGTACCGATGCTCAAACCTTATCAGGTTCGTGGTTCAGTTCAAGCACAGGTCCGTGGTGCTGGTGACCCTCGTTCACTTGCCGGAATGAAGTTCCATGGCACAGCACAGCTGCAGGAGCTCTCCCTGAAACCGAAGAGTACTCTCCCCACACTCTCCAATCTGAATGGCACTGTAACACTTAAAGGATCCACGCTCGAGACCACCAGCATGGCCGTTACGTATGGGACCAGCCAACTGCAGGTTAAAGGGAGCATCAATAATCTGGCTAATCCAGAGGCAGACCTTACACTCTTCAGCTACAATCTGAATCTAGCAGACATCGGCCTTACCATGCCGCGTGAATACAGCCATCTGCGCCAGCTCTCCACCCATCTGACCCTGCGGGATGGTCAGATGGTGGTACGCCAACTCACCGGACGCTTTCCCCGTACCGGTATGAGTCTCTCGGGAACGATCCCAACCGGTGATAGCGGGACCAACACCCTCAAGATAGCTCTCGAGTATCTTGACCTCGACGAACCACCCGTACCGACATCAACCGGATCATCACCATCTCGTCCACTCTCCTTAACGCTATCTGCAGCAGCCGGTGATTATGACAATACCCGTTTTACCAATCTCCACGCCGTAATCGAACAAAACGGGGCAACAACCACCATCTCACAACTCAAAACCAAGCTGCTTGGCGGGAACCTAACGCTGTCCGGCTCTTATAAAGCCAAGGATCCCGCAGCCCCAAGTCGTATGGCGTTCAAGGGTACGCTTGAGCATGCCCGGGCCACGGCACTGCTGCAGCGAATTGGTGCTGGACGTGAGCTCACTGGTGTCGTAACCATCAAAGCAGACCTCACCAGCGAGGGGGATGATGCGCTCTCCCGCAAGAAGAACCTAAACGGCAGTGTTTCGATTACGTCAGAACCGGGTGTACTGAAGCGCTTTAGCACCATATCGAAGGTAATATCGCTCTTGAATGTTTCCCAGCTCTTATCCTTTAGTCTTCCTGACATGGCCAGAGGGGGAATGCCCTACACCAAGATCAGTGGTTCGGCGGTGGTTAAAGACGGGATTATCAGTACCAAGGATTTTTCAATTGACAGTAATGTCATGAATATGACCGCTGTTGGCACCATTGATCTGCCAAAGGAGCAGGTAGCCATGACCATCGGGGTGCAACCACTTCAGACGGTCGACAAGATCATTAACCGGCTACCCGTGGTTGGCTGGGTTTTAAGTGGTGGCGAGGGGCACACGCTCTCCACCTATTTCGAAGTATCCGGTCCGATGAGCGATCCCGATGTCAGGGCTATTCCGGTGCAGAGTATTGCGGTTGGGACAATGGAGGTTTTTCAACGGGTCTTCCAGTTGCCAATCAAGCTATTCACCGATACCGGCGACATCCTGCTCGGCCCTGGACAGAAAAAGAAAGTCAAATAAGCAGGCATCCAGATGGCTCTTTGGCACATCTGGATGCACAATCATCAGCAGATCACATAGTTTCCAGGATCAGTAAAGAGTTCTTTCAACAGCAGGTTGTTCAATTGGTGGCCGGTCTTATGGGCATCGATTTTACCCAACATGCGATACCCGCTGGTATACAAATCACCAACCAGATCAAGAATTTTATGGTTAACCAGCTCTTTACGATAGCGAAGTCCATCAGGGTTTAACACATCCTCGTCACCGACAACCACCGCATTATCCAGTGAGCCACCTTTCGCTAACCCCATTTTACGAATCGCCTCAATCTCCTCCTGCATGGTGAAGGTCCGTGAGTTCAGTATCGAGAAGGTACTTTCAACATCCATAACCCGACGGCGCTGAAGACCGATTGGCTCACGGAAATCGATGGTCATGGTGATATCAAGCGTGCTGTTAGGGCTCATTTCAATGGATGATCCCCCCTGCTCCACCTTAATTGTTTTCAACACCCGCAGGTACACCAGATCCTCAGGAAACTCATAGACCCCGGCACGCCACATCCCTTGATAAAACTCCCAGGCAGAACCATCGAGTATCGGTACTTCAGGGCCATCAATATACACAGCGCAGTTGGTAACCCCGGCATAGTAAAAAGCTGCCATTAGGTGTTCGATGGTGGAGACCCCTTCTCCATCCTTCGAAATCAGGGTCGACAGGCGGGTGTCACTGACCTGATCATAACGGGCAGGAATCGTGACACCGTTCATGACGAATACGATGCCATGCTCACGACGTGGCATGAACTCGAGGTTAACCGTTCTGCCAGAGTGCAGACCGACACCAGCAAGTTTAAAAATTCGATTTATGGTGGTCTGACGCTTAATCATACGGTTGTTTCTCCTGCTGGATTCTTTTTATCATTCTGGCGGAGCTGCTGATTTTCGTTCTTTAGTTGTTCAACCGTTTGCTCAAGGTTTTTCAGCTGTTCGAACAGACAGGCAATCGCTTTGGCAGACGGATCCGGCAAGCGTCCATGCTCTAGATCCGGACGACCACCAACCTCAGGCTGCTGTGTCGTCATGACAACCTTGCCCGGGATACCGACAACCGTTGCGTTTGGCGGGACCTCCCGTACCACAACCGAGTTGGAACCGATTTTTGCCCCAGCCCCTACCGTAAACGGCCCGAGAATCTTGGCGCCGGAACCGATCACAACATGATCCTCAAGCGTTGGGTGCCGCTTGACCTTGTCCCAGGTTACCCCTCCCAGAGTTACCCCATGATACAGGGTAACATCATCACCAATCTCGGCAGTCTCTCCGATGACAACCCCCATCCCATGATCGATGAACAGGCGACGACCAATCCGCGCACCCGGATGAATTTCGATGCCGGTAAAAAAACGACCAACCTGTGACAGATAGCGACCAATAAAATAGCACTGCTTTGACCAGAACCAGTGTGCAACCCGATACATCCAAACCGCATGCAGACCAGGGTAGCAAAAAAGCACCTCAAGAACTGATCGGGCAGCCGGATCACGGTCAAACACGGAAGCAATATCATCACGCATACGCGCAAACATGTCAGAAACTCCTTCTCCGGATAAAACCGGTCCGGTTATACTAGCATAGATTATTCCCACCGGTAAACAGTTCAAAGCAGTGATTCTGGCTGAATTTGACTGGTGTTTACCGATGCTGACCGTTATACTATCTTCACTTACCCACGAAGGATGTCACGCATGCCGCATCGACAACACACCTCTGCCCCCCTGTGCCATCTTTTAGTACGTGGCTGCATCTGGGGAGCCAGATTGGTCCCGTTAGCGGTGACTATCGGGTTGGTGTGCGCATTCTTTTTGTATGCCCTCGATCAGGTAACCCTCCTACGCATGCATTTCCCCTGGCTGTTGTATCTGTTACCCGTAGCCGGTCTATTGATGGCGTTTGTCTACAGCCGGTACGGGTCAACTAGTGCCGGTGGTAATAATCTGATTATTGAACAGATTCATACCAGCGGTGGTGGCGTTCCCAAGCGGATGGCTCCACTGATTCTACTGGCAACCCTGATTACGCACCTGTTCGGTGGGTCCGCAGGCCGCGAAGGAACGGCTGTGCAGATGGGGGGGAGTATTGCGACCAGTATGGCCACACTCTTCAAAATGGAGAACCGTGATGTACGGGTAATGCTGATGGCCGGCATCGCCGGAGGTTTTGGAGCGGTGTTCGGGACACCATTGGCAGGAACCATCTTTGCCATGGAAGTACTGGTCATTGGTCGACTTGATATCCGTTCACTACTCCCCTGCCTACTGACCGCCGTTGTTGCCGACAAAACCGTTGCCTTAACCGGGATCCATCATAATACAGCGCAGGTCAGCTCTCTACTACCGTCAGCAACCATCGGGTCTCTGGCGCTACCAGCCTTTGAACCGCTTCTATTCGCTAAAATAGCGCTTGCCGGGGTACTCTTCGGTTTAACGAGTATCCTTTTTGTTGAGCTTCAGCATGCGATTCAGCACCTTGGGAAAAAAATACACCGTCCCCTGCTTCGTCCGGTTGCCGGCGGGTTGGCGGTGATTGGACTGGTCTGGCTGGTGGGGAGTAGTGATTACCTCGGTATCGGCACTATCCCTGCAGACCCGGGCAGTGTCACCATCGCTTCCAGTTTTACCGTTGGTGGCAGTGAACCGTTTAGCTGGTTTTGGAAACTGCTCTTTACCGCAACGACCTTGGGAAGCGGCTTTAAGGGGGGAGAAGTTACACCGCTCTTCTTCATCGGTTCAACATTGGGAAACAGTTTGTCGGTCCTGTTCGGATCAATTGATCACCTTGACCTGTTTGCCGCAATGGGGTTCCTCGCTGTTTTCGCTGCTGCCAGTAACACACCACTGGCCTGCATTGTCATGGGGGTCGAGCTGTTTGGCTCCAGCTGCCTGTTCTACAGCATTGTAGCCTGCTATATCGCCTATTTCTTCAGCGGGCATACCGGGATCTACCTCTCGCAGAACCTGCATCAGGGTGACACCGGTACAACACTCCGCGGAGCACGCCGGGATCGTTTAACAACACCGATTCAGTTTTTCCTACCACTACACCGCTTCAAGCGACATCGGTAAGTGAACGCCACCGTATACCGGTAGCATTGATATCAAGAGATCGATTGCTGGTTAATATTGTGATAGCCAGTCATAACATTAGATTCAATTTATCTCGACAAAACACGGTCATCTACCGTACAATAAAACCGTTTACGTACTAGTATCGGACTGAGTCCATATATTCATTCCTCGAAAGGAGCCGTACCAATGTCTACTAAGCCGTTCGTGTACCAGGAGCCGTTCCCGCTGGCGAAAGACGTGACCAGCTATTACAAGATCGAGGGGTCCGAGAAGTATGTCTCGGTCCAGCAGTTCCAGGGTAAAGAAGTCGTTGTTGTTGATCCGGAAGCGTTGACTGTTTTATCCAATCAGGCCATGAAAGATCTCTCCTTCCTGCTGCGCCCAAGCCATAATGAGCAGGTAGCAAAAATTCTGGCTGATCCGGAAGCATCCATGAACGATAAAGGGGTTGCGTTGGCATTCCTGCGTAACGCTATGGTCTCCGCAAAGTTCGAGCTCCCCTTGTGTCAGGATACCGGTACCGCAACCATCGTTGCCAAAAAAGGCCAGCAGATCTGGACCGGTGGCAATGATGAGGAGATGCTCTCAAAAGGTGTCTACAAGACCTATACCGAAGAAAATCTGCGCTATTCCCAAACCGTCGCCCTGAACATGTATGACGAAACCAATACCGGCACCAACCTGCCGGCACAGATTGACGTCATGGCAACCAGCGGTGACTACTACAAGTTCCTGTTCATGGCCAAAGGTGGCGGTTCCGCCAACAAGACCATGCTGTATCAAGAGACCAAAGCACTGCTCACCCCTGATAAGCTCGAGAAGTATTTGATCGAAAAAATGAAGTACCTCGGGACGGCAGCCTGCCCTCCCTACCATATCGCCTTTGTCATTGGTGGAACGTCTGCCGATGCCTGCATGAAAACCGTTACACTGGCCACTGCCCGCGATCTTGATCAACTGCCGACCGAAGGTAATGCCCATGGTCAGGCATTCCGTGATGTTGAACTTGAGCAAAAGCTGTTGATAGCAGCCCAGAAGCTCGGTATCGGTGCCCAGTTCGGTGGGAAATACTTTGCCCATGACGTACGCGTTATCCGTCTGCCACGCCACGGTGCTTCCTGCCCGGTTGGCATGGCGGTTTCCTGCTCAGCAGACCGGAACCTCAAAGCGAAAATTACCCGCGACGGTCTCTTCATCGAACAACTTGATCGCGATCCAGGTCGCTTGTTGCCGGAAGAGTACCGTATGGCAAAGCATGAAATCGGCACAAAGATTGATCTCAGTAAGCCACTGGCAGAAACACTGAAAGAGCTGTCCGGCCTGAAGGTCGGTGATGCGCTCCTGCTCAACGGTACCATCGTGGTTGGTCGTGATATCGCCCATGCCAAATTCAAAGAGATCCTTGATTCCGGCAAGCCGTTGCCAGAGTACTTGACCAAGTATCCAATCTACTATGCCGGCCCGGCCAATACACCAGCTGGTAAGGCATCCGGCTCCTTTGGTCCAACCACTGCCGGCCGGATGGACTCCTATGTTGATCTGCTGCAAAGCAAAGGCGGATCAATGATCATGATTGCAAAGGGTAACCGCTCACAACAGGTTACCGATGCCTGCCAGAAATACGGCGGATTCTACCTTGGTTCAATTGGTGGCCCGGCTGCAATTCTCGCCGACGAGAATATCAAGAAGGTCGAGTGTATCGACTTCCCTGAACTTGGTATGGAAGCGGTTTGGAAGATTGAAGTTGAGAACTTCCCAGCGTTTATCCTGGTTGATGACAAAGGAAACGACTTCTTTAAGCAACTTGGCCTCTAATTACCTATCACATGTTACCCACATAATTACGCCCCGACAGCTTCTGTCGGGGCGTAGCTCTATAGAGTATTGGGATTAGATTCTGCCGAAACATTAATCGAGTTTTTTCCACCTATGAACCGGATATAGCTTATAGGAGCTCATGGTGTATCGTCCCCATCAGCACCTTTATCCGGCCCGCTGATTTGTAGCAGTCGGTCGAAGTCGGATACGTACTTCCGATCCTGAACCAGGCGGTATTTCTCAAATTCGCTCTCAGCGTGCGCTTTGGCCAGCTCAGCACTGACTTTGCCCGCGTCCTGCAAGACTTCACGATCCCAGAGATTGAGAAACCCACTCAGACGGTTCTCCCAGTCCTGCATCGTCATGGGAATACGGCGCATCGCCTGAACCTCTGCCATATCCAGATACGCTGAGACAACGCGTTGCATCTGAGCCAACTCGAATTCCGAGAGGTAGTTTTTAGCAATAGTCACATCGTATTTGTGGATCTTGCTATGAGGAGAGCCGTCCCAGTTGGTAAGCCCCATGTTCTCCTTGCGGTGATCGGCACGATCAACAATGACTTCCGCTGCTGTCTGTCCATGGATCGCGTAGTGCATCTTGTTCTGTACCGCAGTAAAGAAACGCTGTGTGGCTGCGGCTGATGGATCATAGTCAATCGAGGTCGCATAGATGTCGGTGATCTTCTGATAGAACTTGCGCTCCGACAGCCTAATCTCCCGGATCTTTTCCAGTTGCCGTTCAAAGAAGTCCTCGGTAAGGATGCTACCGCCGCTCTTGAGGCGATCCACATCCATTGCCCATCCCTGAATGGTGTAGTCCTTGACAATCTGGTTGGCCCACTTGCGAAACTGCACGGCGCGTTCGTTTTCGATCTTGAAACCGACAGCGATAATGGCCTGCAGGTTGTAGTGCTTGACTTGGTAGTTTTTCCCGTCTGCCGCAGTTGTTAAGTAATGCTTAATAACTGCCGTCTCTTCCAGCTCGTTATCAGCAAAGA
>JBLIZM010000241.1:0-5677 GCA_048859855.1 Trichlorobacter sp. | reverse complement strand
ACACTGCTCCAGAACCGAATGCATTTCATCAACCGTTACTTCTGTCAAAAATCCAAGGCTGCCGAGGTTTACTCCCAAGACCGGAATCCGTCCTCCTGACAGTAACCGGGCAACCGAAATCAGCGTTCCATCCCCCCCCAGAACCACCACAAGTGTAGCCTGCTCACGGATTTCCTGATCACTGACGCCCCGGTTCGACCCAATGTGACGGGCGAGATGGGACTCAACCAGAATGCGGCAACCACGCTGGTCAAGCCATTCAATTAAATCCGTGGCAACCCCTTGGCACCGGGGATCGTGTACTTTCGCAAATATGGCAACCGTATTGATCATACTTATACTCTATCATGCCCCTCAATAGCTGTCCAGACGCCGAGTCAGTTGGAATTCAACACTGTTTTTTGATCCGTAGGACCACCCCCAACAGCAGTCCACACACCGCAGCACTCAGACTCATCATCGCCCCCATTTTTGCTGCACCGGTAATCAGCGGATCAGTGAATGCCTCACCAGCAACAAACAACGCCACCGTAAAGCCGGTACCGGCGATCATCCCTGCCGTAATCAGATCCCGGGGGCTCATACCAGCCGGCAAGGGAAAGCCAATCAAAGAGCCGATCATGCTAAAGCTGAAGATACCGATGGTTTTACCAAGCAGTAATGCCACCAGCACTAAAACCGTCACACTGCCGACCGAAGAAAACTCAACGCCGGCATTGGCAAGACTGAACATAAAAAGTCCAAAATCAACGAACCCTTTCCACTGGTGCTCAAAGGTTGTCAGGGTGGACTGTTCCTGCGGATCATCTTCAAAAAGGTGCCCCTGTTCACGACTGGCGGATGGCATGAACGGCACGATGACGACGAGCGCAAGGGCCGGGTGGAGATGGGCCATAAACAGTCCACACCAGCTCGGTATGCCGCCCACTAACAGATATCCCCAGTAGTTTTTGACTTTTTTCAGACGCAGGAATGCGGCCAGCAGAATCCCGGCTAAGGTAAGGAGCAGCCAGATCGGCACAACCGGTGCAGTCGGACTGGGGTAGAAGATAGCAATAATCGCCAAACCAATTGCATCATCAGCGACTGCGAGCAGCAGCAGAAAGGATACGGCAGGGTGTTTTGCGCCGAAAACCATCCGGGCTGCCAGCCAAGCTAAGGCGATATCGGTGGCGGTCGGAATACCCCACCCTCGTGCCAGCTCGGGAGCACCAATAAGGTGATTGAGACTTAGGTAAACCGTGATCGGCCCCAGAACGCCACCCATAGTCCCCAGAAGTGGATTAACCGCCTTGTGGATCGGGTTAAGGTCACCTCCCGGCAGACAGCTCTGGGTAATTTCAACCGCCGCAATACCAAAGAACAGCACCATGAACAGTTCATTGACCAAAAAATGCAGTGAGAGACCACCAATTAACGGTGCATCCATAGCATGGTGATAGCCAGCAGGATCAAGGTTGGCCCACAGGACCGCCACCACCACACCAACGAGTAGTGGGATGGAAAATTCACGGAGGAGGTTAATGGTTTTCGTCATTGTTGATACTCCCGTTCATGGTGTGGGAGCATAGCATAGAAAACGCCCCCCTGAGAAGTTTTTCAGGGGGGCGTTATGGGATAGAGGGTAGCGGGTATTAGACTAACCCATGGGCAACCATAGCATCAGCCACCTTGATGAAGCCGGCCACGTTTGCACCAAGAACATAGTTACCCGGATCGCCATACTCATCGGCGGTCTCATAGCACAGACGATGAATTCCTTTCATAATATTCTCAAGCTTTACTTCCGTGTCCTCAAAACTCCAGGAGTCGCGTTGAGCATTTTGCTGCATTTCCAGCGCTGATGTTGCGACCCCACCCGCGTTGGCAGCTTTACCCGGACCGTAGGCGATTTTAGCATCAAGGAACACCTTGACCCCTTCCGGCGTGGTCGGCATATTGGCCCCTTCTCCAACGGCAATACAGCCATTCTTCACGAGGGTGGCAGCATCCTTGCCATTAATCTCATTTTGGGTTGCCGATGGCATTGCCACATCACAGGGGATTTCCCAGATATTACCTGCCTGAATATATTTTGCATCCTTGTGGAAACTAATATAATCACTGATCCGCCGACGCTCCACCTCCTTAAGCTGTTTAATCAACTCAAGATCCAGCCCTTTCGCATCATAGATAACACCATTGGAGTCCGAGCAGGCGACACAACGCCCCCCCAGCTGGTGGATTTTTTCAATTGTGTAAATCGCTACGTTTCCAGAACCGGAGACAAGGCAGGTTTTGCCTTCAAAAGAGTTTTTACGTACCTTGAGTGCTTCATTGATAAAATAGGTAGCGCCATACCCGGTCGCTTCAGGTCGCACCAGTGAACCACCCCACTTAAGCCCTTTACCGGTTAAAACACCAGCTTCCCAGCGATTGGTAATCCGCTTGTATTGGCCAAACATATAGCCAATCTCCCTGCCGCCAACACCAATATCTCCTGCAGGGACATCGGTATGCTCACCGATATGCCGATACAGCTCTGTCATAAAGCTCTGGCAAAAGCGCATGATCTCATCATCGGACTTACCCTTTGGATCAAAATCAGACCCTCCCTTACCGCCACCAATCGGCATGCCTGTTAAAGAGTTTTTGAAAATCTGCTCAAATCCAAGAAATTTGATAATACCAAGATAGACTGAAGGGTGAAAACGAAGCCCTCCTTTGTATGGTCCAAGGGCACTGTTAAATTCAACCCTAAAGCCTCGATTGATATGTACCTGTCCCTGATCATCCTGCCAGGGCACCCTGAAAATAATCTGGCGTTCAGGCTCACAGATCCGCTCAATGATCTTTCGGTCAAGATATTGTGGATTTTTTGACACAACCGGTCCGAGTGATTCAAGTACTTCCATTACGGCCTGGTGGAATTCTGTCTCTCCAGGGTTACGACGTAATACATCTTGATAAATCTGTTCAATCTTCTCATCAAGCTTCGCCATCACTGCCTCCTTATTGGGCACATTACCCGACTTCGGTTAGTATTGTCAGGAGACAATGATATACTCTTTGCCTATTTATTTATCAATAGATTAAATATTAGACACAGCCAGACACAAAGAGGGAGCCTGTCTCACCCATTATTGCACAAATAATAGGCTTTGGCCCCTAGAGAGCGGCTACCATAATTCCGGTTGTTGCGCTATAGTTACCAAAAGCAGGGATAGAGGAAGGGGCAGGAATAGTCTATGCAGATAGCTTCGATGAGTGACATACATCTTGAGTTCGGGGTACCGATTCCACGGGCAGAACAGATTAATGCTGATATCTTAATTCTTTCCGGAGACATTACGACCCTACCCCGCATAGATCGCTTAAAGACGCTCCTCGCTGGCTGGGAAAAGCCGGTGTTGTACGTACTGGGGAATCATGAATACTATCATGGATCATTACCCATGGCGGCAATACGCGATCAGTTCCGGGACTACTGCGCCGCTGAACTTCCTCAGCTTCAGATACTGGATAATCAATCAATAACCATTGACGGTGTGCAGTTTTTTGGCGGGACTATGTGGACTGATTTTGGCGCAGGCAATGCCATAGCCATGATTACCGCCCACCAAAAGCTTAACGACTTCAGACATATTCATTCACGGAATCAGCGGCGACTGACACCAGAAGAAACCAGAGCATTTCACCAGCAATTCAAACTGGCTCTTCAGCTCTGGCTTGAGACCCCGCTATCAGGACCTCGGGTCGTCATTACCCACCATAGCCCGGCCCATCACCCCCAGACTATTTACCGCACCAGCCCTATTCAGACCGCCTTCGTTTCGGAAGACATGCTGCCAATCCTGATGGAGCAGCCGATTGATGCCTGGTTCTACGGGCACACCCACGAACATGATCAGCGGATGATCGGTAGCACCCATGTTATTTCCAATCAACGGGGATACCTACAGGGAATAGGCTATGAATGTCCCCAGTTCAGTGAGCAGGGATTAGTTTTATCGCTATAGCGACTAATGGGCGACCTGATCAAGCCAACGCTGTAAAAAGAGAGCCGCTTGTACCTTCAACACCGGCCCCAGACGATACGACTCGGCACGCAATTGCACAATATCGTGTCCCAGGGCAGCCAGCTCAGCAGTATGACCGATATACCATCGTTCAAGCGCACGAGGGTCAGCTTCTGGATGACACTGGAATGCCATGGTACGCCCTATCTGAAATATCTGGTTGCGACAACATGCGGTTGATGCCAGCAGGATCGCCCCCTCAGGCAGATCAAACGTATCACCATGCCAATGCAGCATCGAGGTTACTGAGTCGGCAAACACTGCTACGGAGCTTCGCTCCCCGGCAGCCGTTAATGTTAGTCCATTCCAGCCAACTTCTTTAACCGTATTGGGATAGACCGCCGCACCCAGCGCCCGTGCAATCAGTTGCGCGCCAAGACAGATACCGATTGTGGGACGATCCGCACTGATCCGCTCGCGAACCACGGCCACACAATCCAGAAGCACCGGATAGTCCCGATCATCATGAGCACCAATCGGCCCACCCAAAACCACCAGCAGATCGGCCTCCCGAACCTCCTGATCATCAACCGGATCAACACCGGCGTCACGGTACTCAATCTGGTAGCCGCGCTGCTCGAGTACAGCAGCGAAACTCCCTAAATCCTCGAACATAATATGACGAATTGCAATAGCACGGCGCATACCCACCAACCTCCGGTTCCTGCCAGTCACCGGCAGGAAGAGACATTATTCTTGACAGAACTAGTAAAGGATTGACACAGTATTGTATCAACAAATCCGCTTTCAATGAAAGAGGGGCGTATGGAAACTATCTACACAGACAATTCACTCTCAATCGGCAACACTCCCCTGGTCAGATTGAACCAGGTAACGAAGGGTTGTACCGCAACGGTTCTCGCGAAGGTTGAAGGGCGTAACCCATCGTATTCCGTCAAATGCCGTATCGGCGCCAACATGATCTGGGACTTCGAAAAACGAGGGCTCCTAAAGCCAGGGGTTGAGCTGATAGAACCGACCTCCGGCAATACCGGTATCGCATTGGCATCAGTTGCCGCTGCCCGTGGCTATCGCCTGACCCTGACCATGCCGGAAACCATGAGTATCGAGCGTCGCCGTGTTCTGGCTGCCCTGGGTGCCAATCTGATCCTTACCCCTGGGGCCGAGGGGATGAAAGGGGCTATTGCCCGAGCCGAACAACTAGTGGCAGAATCACCCGATCGCTATCTGATGCCCAACCAATTTGCCAACCCTGCCAATCCGGCTATCCATGAGCTGACCACCGGCCCGGAGATCTGGCGTGACACCAATGGAGCGATCGACCTGTTGGTGGCTGGAGTCGGTACTGGTGGCACCATAACCGGCATTACCCGCTACATTAAGCAGCACCAGCACAAACCGATTATTTCTGTTGCGGTAGAACCGGCTGAAAGCCCGGTTATCAGCCAAAAGCTGGCAGGGATACCGATTGCACCTGCCCCCCACCGAATTCAAGGGATCGGTGCCGGCTTTATTCCTGAAACCCTCGACCTGACGATTATAGACCGCGTAGAACAGGTAAGCAGTGATGAAGCAATGCTGTTCGCCCAGCGACTTGCCCGTGAAGAAGGGCTGTTGGTTGGCATTTCTTGCGGCGCTGCCACCGCAGCAGCAGTACG
>JBLIZM010000240.1:0-9383 GCA_048859855.1 Trichlorobacter sp. | reverse complement strand
TTCCGATCTCGTTAAAGAGATGATTGGTTCAGCACCTGTTTTGCTGGCAAAACCAATCGATGTCAAGGCTGAACATTTTGATATCAGTGACGGTTACCACACGGTAGAAGAGCTTTATAATCACCGTCACGCGCTTTTCATCAATCTGATGTGGCAATGGTACGCCGATTGTTGGTGGTCTAAAGTTCACGCCGACGGAACCTTTTACGAGGGTTATTTACTTTGTGGTATTTCTTTGCCATCAGGTAATGTAACCTACCATTTACCAGCCAATTACTCCTATCGCCTACCTGCTGAAAAAGAGTTACCCAAAGGTAAGGTATGGGATGGTCATACGTCCGAAGATGTCATCAAGCGTCTTCTCGATAGCTCTTTCAAGAAATAACATTATCTCAGGGGCATACCGTGACTAAAAACAAAGCTGACAACCTGTTTGGTACCAACTTCACTCATCTGGGCACTAAGGTCACCAAAAACCTTTTCCATGAACAGGACCAATCTTTCTCAATTACCGCTAACGATGATCCGGCTATTATCTTTACGTTTACTCACAATGAACGTATGCGTTATTTGGCCGTTAATAACATCCTTAAAGATAGGAACACACTGGTAGTGTTTCATCGTTGCGACGAGGTTAGTGAGCGTGCAATCACTAAGCGCTCTAACAAAGATGCTGTGCCACGATACCGTGCAGGTATTGAAAAGGAATTGGTCCACTTTGAGAAAAACCAAAACAAGGTTCCAGAGACCGTTCTTTTTGTGGAGCTGTCTAAGTCGGGTGATCAGGTTAAACACGCGCTGTTGGTGGAAGTCTTACCTGGAGTATCAGAAGGTGTTTGTCACGGTGTTAAAACAGATGCCTATGCTTACAAGCGTATCGGCACTGTAGACACGGTGTCTGTTGCCACAGGTATTGTCAAAGCACTTAATGGTGCCGGTATCAGTCATCTGCTCTGGCCTAACTTTACACACCAGTCATCTCCTTGGTGGTGCTAAATGTCAAATAAACCTCTTCCGTCATTATCCCCTTCAGGGTGGATACATGACGTAGCTAAGAAAGCAGATCTTCTGCTTTCCTATTTTTTGGTTTCAGAACCGGCACAGTCAGAAACATACAAAATCACTACGTTGCAGTATATCCTGGCTAAGGGTGGTTCTGATGATATTATCCTAAACAGTGAGATAACCAGAGCTTTGACCAGTATTTTCACAGCCTGGTTTGATTCAGCTACTGTGAATGTTTTAGTCCGCAGTGGGCAAGACGGTGATAACGAGACTAAGTTAGATATCTCTATGTCAGTTACCATTGTGGAAGGAAACCAAACCTACCAGCTGGCAAAGTTGGTAGCAACCAAGAACTCTAAAGTTTATGCTATTTCGGAGATAAACAATGGATGATAAGCCGTGGTTCATTAAAGACTGGGACTTAGTGTTGGAGGATCTTGAAAAAGAACACCGCGACAAAGCACCGGTCATTGAGGAGACCAAGTTTGTACAGATCTTCCTTCCCCATTTCTATAAGGGGACTAACGACATCACCACAGCGTGGTTAACGGTGTCTAAATCGGTATTTAACGAAGTATCGGTTGTTAGTGGAGGCAAGGAGATCTATCGGGTACCGGCGCTCTGTAATCGCGCTTCAGAGCACCCTATGGAAATTGATAGCGACTGGCACTTCATTACCTCGTACGCTACTCAGTTGAGTAACTCTGTACCGCACCTGGTCCAAGGTTACTTGTCATCAGCTTTGGGTGGTGAAATTTCCATTGATAACCAAGGATATGAGTCATTGAAGCGTTGGAACGATATTTTCATTCGTTACAACTTTCCGTCTATTATTCCTGAAAATATGGTAGAGACAATGGCTGGTAACAGCAATATCTCTGAGGTTATCTCCGATGAAGAAGAGCCATCTGACTGGTAAACGGTTTAACTTGGCTACGCTGGGGGATGTCCATCTTGGGCACCCCCGCACTTCCACTAAGAAAATAGTGGATGTTATTTTGGAAGCTTTCCCAGGCAATAGAGAAACAGCCGACCTGGATATGATTTTGATCAATGGTGATTTCTTCGATAGAAATCTATCTCTTTCATCTGACGTGGTTACAGATATACATCTGGCTGTCTGCCACCTGTTAAGAATTTGTGCCGACAATAATATTATCCTCCGTGTGTTGGAGGGTACGCCTTCTCACGATTATCGTCAGAGTCAACTCTTCGAAGTGCTTAATGACAAGCTACAATTAAAAGCTAATGTTAGACATGTTACAAAGCTTGAGATTGAGTATTTTCCTGAGCACCAGTTGAATATTCTTTTTGTGCCCGACGAGTGGCATACTGACCCAGACAAGACTTGGTTAGATGTTAAAAAAGCCCTGTCTGATCACCAGTTAAAAACTGTTGATTATGTTTCTATGCACGGTAATTTCGAGTATCAACTACCCGAACACGTGCCAGCATCTAAACATATTCTCAGTCGGTACGAGAGCATAACCAACAAGTACATCCTTATTAACCACATTCATCGTTTTTCCAAAAAAAGTAAGGCAATAGCACCGGGTAGCCTGGAACGCTTAGCCCATAACGAAGAAGAGGCTAAAGGACATATACGCATATACGTAGAGGATGATCAACCTGACCGTGTGGTTTTCGTAGAGAATAAGAAGGCAACACCCTACGTAACTTTAGATTGCACCCGTATGTCACCAGAAGAGATCGAGTTAAAAATCAGACAGGTGGCTGAGGAGTATAGCAAACTTAATTATCCTGGGAGATATGATGCGCATGTTCGCGTATTTGTTAAACAGGATAGCCCCTTTATCAATAACTTCAAAGATGCTATAGCTCTTTATGACCGGGTTCGTTGGGAATACAAGCTCGACACCGATAAGAAACAAACTGATACTGTTATGGTAGATACCTTCAAAAAGTATGTAGCTGTACAGATCACTCCCGAGAACGTACATTCCTTATTAAGAGCAGAGTTGTCAGCACGTGGCCACTCTAGTGAGTTTATTGAGGAGTGTCTAAAATTAGTTAAATAGGTATTGCGATGATGGCATCTGGTGATTATTCTGCACGTGAGATGGGTGAACTACCTATCTCGGTAGGTACTTCGTTGGCTATTGAAGCCATTATAAAGGAAGGACGTAATAACCCTTTCTTACTGATTAACGTTAGAACTATCTATCGTAATCTTGTGGGTAGTCTACCAGACCATCTGAAAGATATCTGTTTACCTGGCGACTTAGCTACTGTGATGGTACAGGAGCTAGCAACTATTCGTGGTAGTGTTCCACCACAAACAAAGGTTATTTTCTATCTACCGTCTTATAAGGGGGTGCGCAGTAAGTTTCCTTTGGCAACTGTTCGTGAGCCACGTACACCTAAACAGATCAACTATTATAAGGTGAAAGAAACCACCTTAAAGCTTATTGAAAAAGAAGCCAAAGAACTAGGTATCACGGTTTGTGATATGGCACCACCTAAAGCAGAAGGACGGTGTTTAATCATTACCCACTACCCGGTCGATCTTTTGGCTAAAGCTCAGTATATTGAACTTATACTTGTGGAATCACACACAGGTGTTTTCAAACGGGCGAATGAGTGGAACACCAAACTCAACACAGATGATTTTTATATGTTGCCTTTTAATGAGCTAACTCTCCAAGTATTTGGAGATTCCAATGGTCTTTTTAGACCGATGGATAGAAAGATTAAAAAGGCTGTTCTTGATATTGCTAAACAATATTTGTGGAACAGTATGACCACGAGAGATAAGATAAGTTACTCGCTGTCCAGTCTACGTGATCGTTACACCGGTGAATACCTGAAGAAACTCCTCAGGTAATTTTTACGTTTGAAACCAATTAAATGACATAAATTCTTGGAGATCAATCCATGTCCTTTACACCTCCGGCTCCCCATCGCAATGTTCTTTCTGAATTCAAACTTCGTCTGCTTGGTGAAATCCAATCTGGTGCCAAGCGTCGCCCTACTCTTGGTGTATCGGTTCACAAGAACCAGCCGCGTATCCAGGTTCGTACCGAAGTGCCGAACGATCATGACAATGGTTTGATCGCCGCCAATATGGATACGCACACCTTCTTTGCTTTCATGGATATCCTGAAGAAGGTTGCTGAGAATCCGGCCGTTGAACCAGAGAACCGTTTCAGTATCCGTAATCAAGGCCATACCTTCTTTGGTGGTAAGCGCTCTGAAAAACCTGAGCTGTTGTCCACTACGATCATCGGTCGCGACAAGGATACCCAGGAAGTTTATCTGGCAGTTATCAGTTCTCGTAAAGAGCGTCCGTGTATCAAGTTCTATTTCCGTCCGTCAGAATGGCATGATCTGCGCGATGGTCAAGGTCAGCCGCTTGATCCGGCTACTATCTCCAACATCTACGCTTCCTCCTACGTGGGTTGGTTGAATGAGCTGGTGCCAGCTGTTCTGTTCGCTGAATACGTAGCGCCGGAACCGCGTGACAATGGCCAAGGTGGCGGTGGCAACAATTGGGGCAACCGTAACAACAATAACGGTGGTAATAACCGTGGCGGCAATAATAACTGGGGTGGCTCTAGCCACAGCAATTCCTCTGCTGCTGAGCCGTCTTCCGGTAATTTCGAAGACGATATCCCGTTTTAAGAACAAAGAAGAGAAGGGCTCCGGCCCTTCTTTTATGGCTTAACTAAAAAAAGAATATAGACGGTAACTGTTGGGGTGAGTCCCAACAGTTACCCGATATAAAAATAAATAAAACATATATTATTCACTTGTAACCCACTGGGAGACAATGATGGAATTACAAATTACTTCGCCGGAAAACAACGTAGACTCATTGGGCGAGATACATATGCGCCACAATGGGGAAGAAATAATCTGGTCGGGCAGTTCTTATGAACGTGCACGATTTAACAATCTCGGAGGACTGTTTACACAGATCAACGAATACTGGTCACGACTCACTCCAAACCGTCAACAAAACATCTTCGATGTATATAAGAAGATTAAGACGGTTCTGGATACGGTTACTGATTTTAACCGCGCACATCAGCGTCTACAGGTCTTAGTGAAAGATTTGTACGAGCTGCACAACATCCAAGAGATTATCCGTTTGGTAGTTATGGATACTCAGATTGTGATGCCGGTGTCCGTAAAAGAATGTCTGGGTCCTAAAGATTCAAAGGACTTGACTTATCTCAAAACCGACTATCAGGAACTGATGTCCTTAGCGGTATATTTGAGACCAATGGTCCCCGTGTGGTCTGAGTATATCCGTAACTTCAAAGAACACACAGGCAATATCTACAAAGAGTCATTGGCTTTCTCTTTGTTGGGTATTTCTTCGGCGATGAAAGTTCAGCCGATGGAAAGACTGAGCTGGTACATCGACCGTAATATCGATGGGGAAAAGACAAGTATTGCCGCTATCTTAGGTGGGTTAGGTTCTGCTGATTTACCTGGGTGGTTGTTGGCACTAGCTGTCGTAAGGCGTTTGGCTGTTGGTGAGATCACCGCGCCGGATGGTAGCGTTAACATCATCTCCAATATCTACAACTTCTTGGTTAATAGCCTGGATGGGTTGGATAGACGCTTTGGTGGACGGGTTGCTGAGAAGCATAACCCTAATAACCAAATGGGCGATGACAATATGTCAGCACCTGAGAATTACAAGATCAAACAAGAATTCTCTCTGGCTGATATAGACGGTGCTGTTGTAGCCATGGACGGAATGAAAGAACTCATTCATACCGCTATGTGTGTCGATAACACCATTCCACCAGAACTGGTAGTAACCTGTGTTGAAGGGGTACAGGGTATTGCTAATGCTGATTTTCAGAACGCTATCGCAGGTTGGATCTGCAAAGATAGTTCTTCACCCCGGATTATCTCTCATCTCGACTATAATGAGAGATCTCGTATTTATGGAGTCGCCCAGGCTATTCTTTGGCATTGGGGGTTCTATGAATTGGCTGCTATGCAAACGGCTTTGCCTATCCTTGGTGAAAAGGCAGCGTTTTATGGTGGTCAAACAATGTCTCGGTTGTCGCGAGATGTCCAGGATACACTGTTAGCTATGTACCCGCATTATCACGTGTCTTCTGACAGTCGTAATGGGCGTGGCAAATCAGACAATCCGGCAGTACCGGCCATCGAGGCTATAACACCATCCGCCGTGGCTAATCGCTGGAACTTCAAGGGACCAGCAGAGCTAGGTGAGATTACAGGGTTTACAGGTAGCATATTCGTCTGTCCACCCGATTTTAAGAATATGATTGCGCGTTTTTTAATACGTTTAAACAATTACCATAAGGTGTAATGATGCAATACATAAGTCAGAATCCGGCTATGTCTGCTCACCGGAGCCTAAAAGATGTACAGCTCCATCGGCTGGTGTTAACACCGACCGGTACTTATAACCAGATGGTCCGACGGCCCCTGCAATCCGCCGTGAATGGCCAGGCTATGGAGCGCCTTAATTCACTCACTATGGGAGGTTTCAACTTAGAAACAGCTAACCTTGGTGGCGTTGCTAATGAGTTTCTTCAGCCTTCTTACCAGTTTGAAGGTTATGCCCCTATCGAAAATGGTTGGGGTCAACAACGGTTCACTTTCATCATGGAAGTTACCGTGCAACAACATAATACGATTCAACGTCGTATTTTAACGGGTTATACCGATCACAACGACGCTGCCTATCACGGTGACCAAGCGCTGTTACCAGATGACATGGTCTTCTATGTCAACAACAGTGTTATTCTCCGTGAAGTGATGGCGAACATCGGTGGTCAACAGATTTGTACCACCAACCAGGTAACGGGTGATCAGATTCTGCGTGGTAATTACACACGTGGTAATTTTGCTCAATCCGATAAGACAATGCGTCCTTGCGATGCTTTAGCTGTAAATGCTATCGACTACGCCATGGGTGGTGTTTTTACTAACAACACACCGACAATAGCAATTGACCACCGCCCAGGTTTCGGCTGCGGTATTCAGCGGGCCAGTCGGTCCAATATGAGTGCTGCCAGTTATCTGAGCAAATCACTGGGTGCTATTCAATCTGCTTTTGGTCAAACTAGCGATGATAGCAACATCTCCACTATCTACAACCAAGCCGCTGGCTTTGTTAAAGAATACGAGATGTCAGGTGATCAGCTGTTGTCTGTCTTAGGGCGCGATAGTGACATTCTGTCATCTGGTCGTTTCCTGTGGGCTGACCTGTGTCGTATGGACCCGACAATCAATGATCGGTTCCAAATCGCCAGACCGCTCATCAATGCCGCTGCACCCATCCCTGTCCACAATACAGGGGACAGTGCCAACTGGGATGACCTTTCAATGGGTTCACATTCCCACGAGGCGACTATTGTCGGTAACTGTTTAGCAGCCCTGATGAACGATTGCTTTATGACGGCTGTTGGGTTTGTGGCTACTAACGACACTGTAAACAGTGGTTGGGATTTCCGCTACACGATGGAACCTATGGGTTTCAGCGAGTTTCTGGATATGTCTCCGTACATGATCTCTTTCCGTGCTCGGTTTATTGCTGAGTGTCTGGAAGGTCTGTCTGTGTATGGTCAACGTCGGGTGACGTTGCAGGTTTATGCAGATTCGTTGGTGGATACCCAAATCCACTTGGCTCTGGATGGCGATACGTCGATGATGCCTTACTGCATCCCGACTTGTGCTGACCAGTTGTTCTCTCCTTTCTTGACAACCAATAACGATCGTCTGTTAGGTCTGTCAAGAGACTTGGCTAACATTGTTCACAACTTAGACAACAGTTTTACCAATCTGGATACTGGGTCTGTAACTTCTCAACAACAACAAGGATTTAGTGATGGCGGTATCTTCATCGGTTCGTTTGCTGGAGCTTTATAAGCAAATCCTGGCCTCCTCAGGTGTTACAGTAGGGGAAAATGGTCAGTGCTATATCACCATGCTCGGTTTGAACCGGGCGCTTATTGTCGATGAAAAGGCTGTGGTATTGCCTATCGATGCGGTGATGAAGCAATTTAACGTGGAAGCCAATATGGCTTTCCACCCTTTGTCGGAATCTGTGATTCGAGCTGAATCAGCTATTATCTCCAAGCTGAAGCAGTTGATGACTTTCCGGTTGTCTGAAGTAATCCAAACGCAACTGGCTATGCTGGTAGAACTGGCTGCTGATACGGCTCGGCATAAAAACCTGACGCCTGATCAGCAAGTATTTCTGCGTGGGTTACCCAAGGCTGATCAGAAGACTGCCAAGGCTGTAAATAACGTCTCTGATGGCGATCTGGCAACAAGCCTTACCAATGTACTGGATGCTAATGGAAGCAGCCCTAAGCACACTGTGCTGCATATGTTCCTGAAGCGTTCTGGTAACTGGAAAGGTCGTAAGTACAAGCGGGTATGTATTGTCAACTTCCCTATTATGGAAGCTGAACAAACCAAAGACAACACTATCTTTGGTGTCAAGGTTCGGGCTGCTGATAAACCAGCTATCCTGAATCTGTTCAAGTACATCCTGCCAGGTTCCGATGAATCTGAAACCCCGTATAACTACGGTTCTGATTCAGGCATCGCCCCGTACTTCGATTCACTGGTACACTCCTTCTTGGCTATTGCTAAGCAGCTGAATGTAACCACTGACTTGTTCCGTGACCACATCAACGATGAGATGTACAACACGTTGTTCATCGATACCACCTGGGAAGACGATGTATCTGACCTCAATCAATTCAAAGGACTGATGGGTCCTATGGATGGTAACATCGGTGAGCAGTCTGAAGAAGAGAAGGTAACGGCAGCTGCGACTACCACGGTACTCCAGACACCAACCAACTCCAATCTTCAGACAGCGTTGATCCAGGCTGTGCCACCAGCACCTACGGCAGCTCAAGTCAAATCTGAGCGCAAGGTTGTTGAGTACACAATGGCTGCACCTACACCGATGGCTATCCCTGCCAATCCACATATGGCAGGGTATCCTGGTGGAATGCCGGTGATGATGTCTCAGCAACCGATGGGGATGATGATGCCACAGCAACCACAGATGATGCCACAGAACAATATGTTCAACATGGCGTTGTCCTGTAATCCGTACGATGTTAATGCACCTACGATGATGGTCAACAATGGCATGATGGTACCCAGTGCCCAACAGCAACAACAGATGGGTGGGTCACCTGGTCGTCAACAAGCTGTGTACCAAAATACACAGCGTCAGATGATGGCCTATGGTCAGTTCGGTGGCAACAACATGGGTTATCCCATGGTAGCTGTTCAACAACAACCCAATGCCTATTATCAACCGCAATATCAGATGCCGGGTAATGGATTCAGCATCTGAGTTAACAGCATAAAAGGGAGCTTCGGCTCCCTTTTTTTTGCCT
>JBLIZM010000239.1:0-16024 GCA_048859855.1 Trichlorobacter sp. | reverse complement strand
ACCAGTATCGGTACTACCGCTGGTCGCTGTAACGGACACCCTCTGGGCGCTAGGATCATTAGCAAAGCATTATCGTCAGAGATTTAGCATACCGGTTATCGGTGTAACGGGTAGCAATGGCAAAACGACTACCAAGGAGATGATTGCCAGTATTCTAAGTCTGACGGGGCGTGGACTAAAAACATCAGGCAATCTCAACAATTTAATCGGGCTTCCTCAGATGGTCTTCCAGCTATCAGGCGCAGACACCTGGGCTGTATTTGAAATGGGAATGAGTGAGCTCGGTGAAATTGACCGTCTTGCTGATATTGCCTCACCAACTATTGGTGTCGTACTTAATGCATTTCCAGCACATCTCGCGAGTATGGGGACCGTTGAGGCCGTCGCACGGGCCAAGGGCGAACTCCTCTTTAAAATTACCGATGGAGGACTTGCCGTCATCAATGCCGATGATTCCCGCATAGCCTCTTTGCCACAAAACCCATCGGCACGGCGTCTGAGCTTTGGCATCAACCGAGGAGAAGTGCGGGCTGAGAGCATTGTTAATCATGGCGTATTTGGACAACAATTCGAGCTGGTCACTCCCAAAGGTACGACTTCGGTAACCCTGCAAGCACCGGGGTCACATGCCATCTATAATGCACTTGCCGCAAGTGCGGCGACACTCGATCTTGTGCCGCTGGAAACCATCCGTATCGGTCTCGGCCAGTTTAAACCGTACTCCGGCCGTTTCCAGATTGAACGCCTCCGTGAAAATATCATACTGATAGACGACAGCTATAATGCAAATCCAGCTTCCATGAAAGCCGCCCTAAGCACCGTGCAGGAAATAAAGGAAGATCGGACTGTCCATCTCGTTCTCGGTGATATGCTTGAGCTTGGAGCTGATGAACATCAACTTCACCAACAGCTTGGTGGGCGCTCAGCACACGTCGCTAATCACCTATACCTGATGGGAACATTCAGCACGGACATTAAGGCCGGCGCAGTGGCTGCAGGCTTAGAAGAATCTGCCATTACCTGTTCTGCTGATCACAACTCTCTGTATCAGGACCTGATTAGCAGACTCGCTTCAAACGACCTGATTTTAATAAAGGGTTCACGAGGCATGAAAATGGACGTTATCGCAACAATGCTGCGGACCGCCTACTCAAACGAGGACTGATATGCTCTATCACCTTTTCTACCCACTCGCCACAAACATAAAAATTCTGAATATCTTTAAGTATCTAACATTCAGAACCATTTATGCCATGATTACGGCTCTGCTTGTGTGTTTTATTCTGGGCCCCCTGATCATTAGAAAACTTGAGAGCATGCAGGCGCGTCAAATTATCAGAACCGATGGCCCGGAGTCCCATCTTGAAAAGCAAGGGACACCTACCATGGGGGGATTGGTCATTTTATCCGCAATTATTATTCCTACCTTGCTCTGGGCCGATCTGACCAATCAATATGTCTGGATAACACTCATTATTGTAATTGGTTATGGACTAATTGGATTTATCGATGACTACCGGAAAGTTGTCGAAAAAAACACCAAGGGGCTGTCCGCCCGCCAAAAAATGTTCTGGCAGTTCCTACTCGCATTGGGAGTTTCAATCTACCTCTTTCAGGCTCCTTTTTTTAACGAAATGCTGTATCTGCCCTTTTTCAAA
Source organism: Trichlorobacter sp. (assembly GCA_048859855.1). Classification (GTDB taxonomy): domain Bacteria; phylum Desulfobacterota; class Desulfuromonadia; order Geobacterales; family Pseudopelobacteraceae; genus Trichlorobacter. The sequence continues at coordinate 14,366 of JBLIZM010000239.1, read as the reverse complement.
AACATACATCCCGATTTGGGCATACTATTTATTCCCTTTGCCACATTGGTTATTGTTGGTGCCAGCAATGCCGTCAACCTGACTGACGGATTGGACGGATTGGCTATTGGTCCTGTTGCCATTAATGCGGCAACGTATATGCTGTTTGCCTATATTGCTGGCCATGCGACCCTTTCAGCATACCTGCAAATTCCCCGCGTCGTTGGCGCCGGCGAGCTAGCAGTCATCTGTGGAGCCATGGTTGGCGCCAGCCTTGGGTTCCTCTGGTACAATGCCTATCCTGCCGACATATTCATGGGAGATGTCGGGTCCCTATCCCTCGGCGGGACACTTGGTACCATTGCAGTCCTTACCAAACAGGAAATGCTACTCGTTATCGTCGGTGGAATCTTTGTTGTAGAAGCACTTTCTGTTATTTTTCAAGTAGGTTCCTACAAATACCGTGGAAAACGTATTTTCAGGATGGCACCAATCCACCATCATTTTGAATTAAAAGGGATTGCAGAACCGAAGATTATCGTCCGTTTTTGGATTATCACCATTATTCTTGCGCTAATTGCAATCTCTACACTAAAGATGCGCTAATATGACATTCTCAAATACGACTATAACCGTCATGGGGCTTGCTAAAACAGGAATAGCGGTCGCCCGTTTTCTTGCTCAGCGTGGCGCCCGTGTCATTGCGACCGATATGCGCAATGCGACAACCCTGTCCGGCATTACCACTGAACTTGCAAATGATGCTATTCAGCTCGTTCTTGGTGAGCATAGGCTTCAGGATTTTACCTTAGTGGACATGGTTGTTACATCGCCGGGGGTTCCCCAGGACCATCCAATGCTTCGTGCGGCACTTGCAGCACACATCCCGATAATCAGCGAAATAGAGTTGGCATGTCGATTTATTACGGCTCCACTGATTGCTATCACCGGAACAAACGGGAAGACGACGACCACCACCATTACCGGAGAAATTTTTAAGGCGAATGGGTTCAACACCTTTGTGGGTGGAAACATTGGTGATCCTCTGATCAACCTTGTAACAGCACAATCACCCATTGATCGAGTCGTTGTAGAAGTGAGCTCGTTTCAGTTGGAGTGGATCCAACAATTCAGGCCACAGGTGGCCGCACTCTTAAATTTATCAGAAGACCACCTTGATCGTTACCAATGCTATGATGATTACATCAATGCGAAGATGCGTATTTTTGAAAACCAACTCTCCACCGATATCGCCGTCGTTAATTATGATGATCCCGCTGTCTGGGAGCGAACCAGCACCTTACGGGCAGAGCGCCTGCCGTTCAGCAGGGTCACTGAGCTCGAGCATGGAATATTTTATACAAATGAACGTATCATTTTCAGGAGAAATGGGAACGAGCAGGTCTTTTCAACTAACAATATAGCACTAACCGGTGTGCATAATATAGAAAACATCATGGCTGCACTCGCCGCAACACTCGTTACCGGCTGTACACAACAACCAACACAACAATCATTGAATGAACTGCAGCCTCTTCACCATCGGATGGAGTTTGTTGCCGAAAAGCGTGGCGTTCGATTCTATGAAGACAGTAAAGCAACCAATGTCGGTAGTGTCGTCAAAGCGCTTGAAAGCTTTGATAGCATCATCCTGATTGCTGGCGGCAAGGACAAAGGTGGCTCATATGCACCAATGCTGCCAATGGTTACTGCACGGGTACGGCATATGGTTTTAATTGGTGAAGCTGCTGCCCGTATGGAACAGGAGCTCGGCAGCGGAACCACAGTTCATCGAGCAGCAACCATTGAGGACGCAGTTCATCAAGCTGCCACACTTGCACAACCGGGAGATGCCGTATTGTTATCACCAGCCTGTTCTAGCTTTGACATGTTTCGGGACTATGAAGAGCGCGCACAGCGGTTTATTGCTGCGGTCATGGAGCTGAACGGATGAAGCTGCCATTTAAGAGGGTAGATTTAGCGGAATATGATGTTGTGCTGTTGATACTGGTGGTGTGTCTCACTGGTTTCGGTATCATTATGGTCTATTCCGCATCCTCGGTAATGGCTGCAAAAAATTTCCATGATGGTGCATATTTTCTAAAGCGTCAGTTACTGTTTGCAATTGTCGGGTTTGGGATTGTCTACGCCACTATGCAGACAGATTATACGATTTGGCGTAAATATGCCGTCCCTCTCTTGGTAATTAGCCTCATCATGCTTGTTGTGGTTCTCATCCCAGGAATTGGTGGCAAGGTAAAAGGGGCTTCTCGGTGGATTAGACTACCAGGTTTCAATCTGCAACCATCTGAATTCACGAAAATTGCCATGATTTTTTATCTTGCGTATTCAATTGAGAAAAAACAGGATCGTATACGCTCGCTAACGGCCGGATTCTTCCCCTATATATTTATCTTGCTGATTATACTCGGCCTGCTCCTCAAGCAGCCAGACATGGGATCAGCCCTCACGATCGCCGCCGTGACTATCGTGATGCTTTTTGCTGCTGGGACCCCAATGATATTCATCGGGGGAACCGTGGCGATAGCATCCCCATTTGTGATATATCTAATCATATATTCGGCGTATCGTTTAAAACGTATTAAGGCATTCTTGAATCCAGAGCAGGACCCGACCGGAAGCGGCTGGCAAATTATCCAATCAAAATATGCCTTTGGTACCGGGGGCTTTCTAGGCCAGGGGCTCGGTGAAGGGAAGCAGAAGCTGTTTTATCTGCCTGAAGCGCATACTGATTTTATACTCTCCGTCACTGCAGAGGAGCTTGGCTTCATTGGCGTCATCATCATAATCGGGATTTTCTTTCTAGTTGTCAGTAGATCGATGCGAATAGCAGCAACGGCTCAAGACTCCTTTGGTAAATTCCTCGCACTCGGAATTGCTGTTCTTTTTGGTATTCAGGCCTCCGTCAATATGTGTGTTGTAACGGGACTTTTTCCCACAAAGGGATTAGCGTTACCATTTTTAAGCTATGGGGGCAGTTCCCTCCTGATGAGCATGTTTGCCGTCGGGATTTTACTCAGTATTTCACGGGGACAACAGACCGCAAGCACCAGTACAAGGAGAACACGATGAAACTGGTCATAGCAGGCGGAGGAACAGGTGGGCACCTGTTCCCAGGTATCGCTATTGCAGAGGAATTTTTAAGCCGTTCTCCTGATAATGAAGTTCTATTTATTGGTTCAGAGCGCGGGATTGAAGCACGTGAAATTCCAAAGCTCGGATATCCATTACGCCTTATATCAGCGGCTGGTATTCGTGGAAAAGGAACCTTCGCAAAAATAACCGGCGCATTACAGTTACTCTACGGCTATGCTGAATCCCGAAAAATACTTAAGGCGTATGCCCCTGACCTCGTAGTTGGCGTCGGTGGATATGCATCGCTTCCTGTGGTTCTTGCAGCACGTGGGCTCGATATACCACGATTCATCCACGAACAAAATGCAATCCCTGGGAAAGCCAACAAACTACTCGCACAGGTATCGGCACAGGTCTTCATTTCCCTACATGAGGCCCAAAAGTATTTTCCAGCCAACAAGACCGTCTGTACCGGAAATCCGTTACGTCAACAGATTCTAACAGCACTTAATGGGCTGGGGACGCAGGAGAACGTCTCACATGATGCGTCCTCTCCCCACTGCCGAATCTTTATTTTTGGTGGTAGTCAGGGAGCTCGGACCCTTAATACCATGCTTCCAGTGACTCTCGCAGGCTTACCGGATTCACTGAAATCTCGACTCTTCGTTGTTCATCAGACCGGCGCACAAGATGAAGAAGCCGTACGCGAGCAGTACATGGCCGCCGGGCTTACCGCTGAAGTTAAAGCATTTATTGATGATATGGCATCACAGTACACGAAAGCAGATTTGGTCATCTGTCGGGCAGGAGCAACCACCATTGCGGAAATAACTGCAATGGGCAAGGCATGTTTATTCATACCCTTTCCGTTTGCAACGGATGATCATCAGAGAAAAAACGCAGAAGCACTACTTAAGTCCGATGCTTGTGAGATGGTACTCGAGCAGGAGATTAAACAAGGTCTCCTAGCAGAACGGCTTACTGCCCTTCTTGCCAACCCTGATCGTCTTAAGGAGCTCGGCCACAACGCACGGGAGCTCGGCCAGACAAATGCAGCCCACACAATCGTCGACTTAATGCTAAAGGACATCTCATGTACGGAAAAATAGAAAAAATTCATTTTGTCGGCATTGGCGGTATCGGGATGAGTGGTATTGCAGAAGTCCTGCTCAATCTTGGCTACAAAGTGTCAGGCTCTGATCTCCGAGAAAGTGAAACAACAGAGCGGCTTAGAGCACTTGGCGGCGAAATACATATCGGGCACAGCAGTAGCAATCTGCAGACAGTTGATGTTGTGGTCACCTCCACAGCTGTCCAATCAGACAATCCAGAAGTAATAGAAGCGAAACGCCAACTAGTACCCGTTATTCCTAGAGCAGAAATGCTCGCGGAGTTGATGCGTATGAAATACGGTATCGCAATCGCGGGAACCCATGGCAAAACCACCACCACCTCCATGGTTGCAACGGTACTTAGTCATGCCGGCATTGATCCGACTATTGTTATTGGCGGAAAACTAAACACCCTTGGCAGTAATGCAAAGTTAGGACAGGGAAATTTTCTCGTTGCAGAAGCCGACGAATCAGACGGTTCGTTCTTAACACTTTCACCTACCATTGCCGTTGTCACAAACATCGACGCGGATCACCTTGATTTCTATACTGGTGGTATTGAAGAGATTAAAGAAACGTTCGTATCGTTCATCAACAAAATTCCTTTTTACGGTCTTGCCGTACTCTGCTTGGAAGACCGTAATATTAATGAAATCATACCACAGATACGTAAACGGTTCATGACCTATGGCCTATCATCACAAGCTGACCTCAGAGCCACCCATGTCAAGCTTGACGGCTTCCAGACCAGCTTTGTCGCTCATTACAAAGGATATCGTCTCGGAACCATAAGCTTCAACATGCCCGGTGCTCATAACGTCCTGAACGCACTCGCCTGTACTGCTGTCGCACTCGAACTTGATGTCCCATTCCAGAAAATCCAGGAGGGATTTGCTGCTTTTGGAGGCGTTGGACGTCGTTTCACGGTTAAAGGTGAAAAACAGGGGATTATGATTGTCGACGACTATGGCCATCATCCAGCTGAAATTCGTGCTACGCTCTCTGCTGCCCGTCATGGCTGGCCGGATCGACGTATCGTCGTTGCATTCCAGCCGCATCGCTATAGCCGGACCAAAGAGTTATTCCGTGAATTCACGAGTTGTTTCCATGACGCCGACACGCTTGTTCTCACGGATATCTACGCTGCAAGTGAGCAACCGATCCCCGGTATCTCCGCAGAGGTTTTGGCTCATGAGATCCAACGCCACGGCCAACGAGACGTGACCTACATCGCTGACCGCTTGGCACTACCCGAACACTTAGCTTCTATAGCACGTGATGGTGACATTATTATCACGCTTGGCGCCGGCAACATATGGCAGGCGGGAGAAACACTCCTGGAACTATTATGAATCAGCAGCCTCCTATACATATCGATGGGTTCCGCGGAGAGATCCTCTATGACGAACCGATGTCGCAACACACGTCACTAAAAATCGGCGGCCCAGCTGATCTTTTTGTCCGGCCTGTGGATATCGCTGATTTGAAATGCGCCGTCAAATTCTTCCAAACCCATGCCACCCCATATATGACCATTGGCGGTGGATACAATATGCTCGTTCGCGATGGTGGCATACGGGGAGCGGTTATCGTCCTTGACCAGTTCCGTACAATGTCCTGGAGTGAGAACACCCTCTGCTATGTGGAATCAGGAAACAGTAACCTTGAGGTGGTACGATTCATTCAACGGAATGATATGGGGGGAATCAGTTTTATCTCTGGCATTCCAGGAACAATCGGAGGAGCACTCAGAATGAATGCCGGTGCCTACGGCAAAAGCATTCTTAATTTCGTTGAAAATATTCATCTGTTCCGTAATGGAGAACTCGTGATTATCCCTCAACATGCGATACGTTATAGCTACCGGAATCTGGAACTGGAACCAGGAGACATTATTATTGGAGCCAGTATTCGAGTAACACCAACGCCTGTAGAGGAAACCGAACAAGAGATAACCAACGACCTGCTACTCCGACGGGAAAAGCACAATGTCGGCTTCCCTAGTGCGGGTTCATTTTTCAAAAACCCTTCCGGTGGGGCTGCTTGGAAGCTGATAGATGCCGCTGGGATGCGCGGGCATCAACAAGGTGATGCCCAATTTGCAGCGTTGCACAGTAACTTTCTGATTAATCGTGGGGCTGCCTGTGCGCAGGACTGCTTAACACTTGTTGCAGAAGTAAAGGAAGCTGTTTTCAAAACATCTGGGGTCCTACTCGAAGAAGAAGTCCGCATTGTCGGTGAAGATGATCTTCGCTGCTAACAACAGGTGAACCTATGAAAGATAAAAAAATTGGCGTACTCATGGGAGGGCTCTCCGCAGAGCGGGAGGTCTCACTAAAAAGTGGTGCCGCTGTACAGGCTGCCCTAGTCAGTCGTGGTTACCACGCCGTTGCCATTGATGTCGATCGATCAATTGCTGACACGCTACGCCAACAGCAAATTGATGCCGCATTCATTGCACTGCACGGACGCTATGGAGAAGATGGTTGCATTCAGGGTATTCTTGAGCTCCTTGAAATTCCATACACCGGATCCGGTGTACTCGCCTCAGCTCTCGCAATGCATAAACGTTTCAGTAAAGAGATTTTCAAGTCGGCAGGATTATGCATCAGCCCCTATATCTGCGTATCCGGAACCGACCCTATTCCGTCAGAATTACCGTTCGGCTACCCTGCCGTGGTTAAACCAGCCCAAGAGGGTTCGTCTGTTGGCATTTCCATTGTAAAAAAACCATCTGACTTAGTAAGGGCAGTTGAAGAAGCTCGTCAATATGATCACTTAGTCTTAATTGAACAATATATCAAAGGACGCGAAATCCAAGTCGGCATTTTAAATGATGCGGCTGTAGGGGCGATAGAAATCATACCCAAAAATGAATTTTACGACTTTGAAGCAAAGTATTCAGAGGGTTTTGCCGAACATGTTTTTCCGGCTCCCTTGACCGATGCCCTTTCTGCAAAGGTACAAGCTGAAGCAGTCAAAGCCCATACTGCACTCGGCTGTTCTTGTTACTCTAGAGTCGACTTTCTCGTAACTGAAGATGGAGATTGTTATCTACTTGAAGTCAACACCCTGCCAGGGATGACCGCGCTGTCACTGCTCCCTGAAATTGCCTGTAAAGGGGCTGGGCTCAGTTTTGAGGACCTAGTTGAGCAGATTATCGCTACCGCTGCATTAAAAACAGGACAGGGTCTATGACAACCGATCTGCGCCATCTGAGTAGCACAAAATCGAAGAAGGCGCCGAAGAACGTCCTAAAGAAAAAAAAAGAGCCGGTAGATCTGAGGAAATACATTCTTCCGCTGGTCAAGTATGGCTGGAAAATAGCGCTAGTCATCCTGATTGTTGCCGTTGTTATTGCATCCGGTAAAGCACTCCTTGCCCGTAGCACTTTTACAGTTCGCAGCATAGAAGTTCACGGCGCAAAGAGAATAAAACCATCTGAAATTGTGGCCCTCTCCGGCATTAAGCCCGGCCAGGACCTTCTTGGCGTTAAACTCAAGGGAATTGGGCAGCTTGTGGCAACAAACCCATGGGTTGCAACCGCAAAGGTTCAGCGTTTTTTCCCTGGAACGGTTTCGATTACCGTAACTGAACGGCAACCGATTGCTGTCATCAATATGGGGCTCTTGTACTATCTCGACGAAAACGGTGAACCTTTCAAACCATTGAGCCAGGGCGACAGCCTAGATTACCCAGTTATTACGGGTATTTCTGAAGAAGAGCTTGCTACAGGCGGAACAACAACCAAGCAAGCGCTCAAAACAGCAAGTGAACTTATTAGCGCTCTTAAAACTCAGGGAACGTTTATCCTTGCGGATATATCTGAGATTCATTACGATAGAATTAAAGGTTTCATTCTCTATACGACTGATGGCTCAACACCGATTAAAATTGGCTCTGAAAAGTTCGGTGAAAAGCTTCAGCGTTTCGCCAAAGTGTATGGTGATCTTAAGTCACAGACATCAACCGTACAACTGATTGACCTCGATTACGCTGATAGAATTATTGTCAATAAACAGTAACTGATTGACTTCAAGGAGGAGTATTATGTCCGCTACACGCGAGAACCTTATCGTTGGTCTCGACATTGGTACGACGAAGATTTGTGCGATCGTCGGAAATGTAACCGAAGACGGAGTCGAGATAGTCGGTATCGGGACAAGCCCGTCAAGCGGCCTACGTAAAGGGGTAGTAATCAACATTGAGAGCACTGTCGCCTCCATCAAAAAGGCTGTAGAAGAAGCAGAGCTCATGGCGGGTTGCGACATTAAGTCCGTCTATGCCGGTATTGCAGGTGGACATATCAAGGGAATAAACTCCCAAGGCGTCATCGCCATCAAAAATCGCGAAGTTTCCCAAGAAGATATCAAGCGAGTCATTGATGCAGCAAAGGCGTTAGCCATTCCGATGGATCGTGAAGTTATTCATATCCTCCCCCAAGAGTTTATCATTGACGAGCAAGACGGAATTCGTGAACCACTCGGGATGAGTGGGGTACGTCTCGAAGCGAAAGTACATATCGTGACGGGCGCAGTTGCCAGCGCTCAGAATATCATCAAATCCTGTAACCGCGCCGGACTCGATGTTGCAGATATTGTACTGGAGCAACTGGCCTCATCCGAAGCCGTTCTTTCGAATGACGAGAAAGACCTTGGCGTTTGCCTCGTGGACATCGGCGGTGGCACAACCGATATTGCAATTTTCTGTGAAGGCGCCATCAAGTACAGTTCCGTTCTGTCAATAGGCGGCAACCATCTAACCAATGACGTTGCTGTAGGTCTTCGGACTCCAATGATTGAGGCTGAAAAGATAAAACGCAATCATGGCTGCTGCCTCTCCTCAATGGTTGGTAAAGACGAGAAAATTGAGGTCCCAAGCGTTGGAGGACGGCAACCACGTGAACTGTCACGCAGTGTTCTGTGCGAAATTCTTGGCCCTCGCGTTGAAGAATTATTCACCTTGGTAAACCGTGAGATCATCAAATCAGGACTTGAAGATTCCATTGCATCAGGGGTTGTAATTACCGGCGGTTCGAGTATACTAGAAGGCATGCCAGAACTGGCGGAGCAAGTCTTTAATTTGCCGGTTCGACGCGGTGTACCACAACGTATTGGCGGCTTGGTAGATGTAGTAAATTCACCAGTTTATGCCACCGGAGTCGGTCTAATCGTCTACGGCAGCAAAAATGTAAGCGTCAGGGAATTCCAAAAACCCCAACGTGATGAAGGCATTTTTGCAAACGTGATTAAAAGAATGAAAGCTTGGTTCAGCGAAATGCTGTAAACGGCGAAAAACCTTACTTTACAACACGGGACAAGGGGGAGCTGATGTTCGAGTTTGACGAGACGATTGACCAAGGTGCGGTAATTAAAGTTGTCGGTATCGGTGGTGGCGGCAGCAATGCAGTCAACACGATGGTTGCAAGTGGTATGGACAAGGTTGAGTTCATCGTTGCAAATACTGATGCACAGTCTCTTCGTAGCTCTAAAGCCCCTGTAAAAGTTCAACTCGGAAGCCAGTTAACAAAAGGCCTTGGTGCTGGCGCCAACCCCAACGTCGGTAAAGATGCGGCTCTTGAAGATCGTGAGAAGATTGCTGAACTGCTAAAAGGTGCTGACATGGTATTCATCGCTGCTGGTATGGGAGGTGGAACCGGTACCGGCGCAGCGCCGGTCATCGCTGAAATTGCTCGGGAACAAGGGGCACTGACCGTCGGTATTGTCACAAAGCCATTCTCCCGTGAAGGCAAGCAACGGATGGCCAAAGCTGATGAAGGCGTTCGCGACTTAAAGGGGCATGTTGACTCTCTTATCATTATACCAAACGACCGTCTAATCAGTATTGCTCCACGCTCACTCGGCATCCTCGATGCGTTCAAGCCATCAGATGATGTCTTACGTCAAGCGGTACAGGGCATTTCAGATCTTATTACCACCGCTGGCTTTATTAACGTCGACTTTGCTGACGTTAAAGCAATTATGAGTGAGCGCGGCATGGCAATGATGGGCATTGGTATCTCTTCAGGAGATAACCGGGCAGCAGAAGCTGCACTTAAAGCGATTTCATCTCCGCTGCTCGAAGACATCGACGTCTCCGGTGCTAAAGGAGTATTGGTCAATATCTCCGGTTCATCAAGTATGTCCATGGATGATTTCGACGCCGTCAACAAAGCAATTCATGAGAAAGTCCATGAAGACGCCAACATCATCATCGGTGTTGTCATTGACGAGAATCTCGAAGATACCATCAAGGTAACGGCAATCGTTACCGGCTTTGGTGACAAGTTCAACGAGAAGGGACGCACTACTGAGCAACCTTCCCGTCTCAGCATCGCACAACCAAAGCAGACCTCGTCATACTCCCAACAGAGCTTTGAGACACCGACATTCTTGCGGGATCAACAGAAAACGGAGACTCCCCGTCCGGTACGCCATGTAGGAGCCGTATCTTTTGATGAAGAAGAAGACGCATACGAGATACCGACTTTCCTTAGAAAGTCCGTAGACTAGTACAGTCAATACATACACCAACAGAAACAGGCAGCTCCATTTGGGCTGCCTGTTTCTGTTTCATGCTACTCGGTATAGAGAGCTTACTGATTACAGTCGTGAGCGTACATCATGACAAGATGTGCCCTATTTTCCAGGCATTGCGGGCACAAATCTCCTGCGTCTTTCCAAACCTCTTCAGAAAGCCATTCACCGGCTTCCAAGAAGACCCCCTCCTGCTTACTACTCTCATCAAAGTCTTTTCCACAAATACTACACTGTTTCATTAACATTCTCCGCTACGCGCATAGCCCGCATATACTCATTAACTAATCGCACTCGACTCTTATCCGGGGCATATTCCCATGGCAACTGCTGATCCACAGGTAACTGCTTAGTTACTTGCTGTTCAATATCAATCCCGCACTCCTTCAGCCCCTTACGCAGTGAAAGTCCTTCAGATAATTTTATCAACAGCTGCGCGAGATCCTGCCCACCACGTGATAGGAGTCCCTGCAGGTAGGCACCCGAAAGATCCTCAACCTTTATACGTACATTTGCAATTGAACGCACCTGACGCTCCAGCCACGCGACTTTCTCCTTAAGGGCCGACATAGGTTCCATCCCTGCAAACTGAAGCGGTGTAAAGGGTTTTGGGATGAATGGATTAACCGAAAGTATAATTTCACCAATCCGCTTATATCGTCGCGCCTCTTCAACGACTGTTGCCTGTACATCACGGATTAATTCCATCATCTCATAAAGATCATCAAACGATTCTCCCGGCAACCCGATTATAAAATACATTTTAATATTTAAAATACCAGCGTTTGCAACGCGCCTCACCGCTTCAAGAATCTGACCTGCTGTCAAATTCTTCCTGATGAGGTCCCGCATTCGTTGTGATCCACCCTCAGGAGCAATTGAAATTGTTTTATAGCCTGCTTGAGCAAGCATACTCAACAGAGAAGGAGTTAGTCGGTCAACACGCAATGAAGAGAGTGACGGGGTGCCTCCACATTCGATGATGAACTGACAGAGTTCCTCTATGTCAGGGTGATCTGAAACAGCGGCACCAACCAGTCCGATAGTCTTTCGAAGCTGAACGCCATTTTGAATTTCGTTTCGTAGTTGTTCGACTGGATATTGCCGATATGGCTGGAATGCGAACCCAGCAGCACAAAAACGGCACCCGCGCGCACAGCCTCTACCAACTTCGACAAGATACATATGACCAAATTCGGTATCATCACAGATAATCTCCGTATGGGCAATGCGTGGTTGTTTTGCCGGCTGCACGCTGTTAAGCTCAAGAATACCGCTGATCGTGCAGTACTGTAACAAAACCTGAGTAGGGTTCTGGCTATCAATACATGCTTGTAACATCTCCACGAGCGTGACAATGTGTGCTTCAGCTTCGCCTATAACGACAGCATCAAGAAACGGACGAGCTGGCTCAGGATTCAAGGAGAATGCCGCTCCTCCTGCGATAACAAGAGGTAGCCCAAGACCGGCTCGTTCAGATGCGAGTAACGGTAATCCTGCCAGGCGAAGAATACGAGGAAGGTTTATAAAGTCAGGTTCAAATGATATTGAAAATGCTATGACATCAAATTCAGACAGCGGGCGCTCGGATTCAATTGAACAGAGCTGATTGTTACCCTTTTCGTAGTAGATTGTGTCTTTCGCATCAGGCAGAAAAGCCCGCTCACAGACAACCCCAGGCTGTTCATTAAATAATCGATAGACGGTCTGAAATCCAAGACTACTCATACCGACATAATAGCTATTCGGATACACGAGGCAGATTGAGAGATTTCCTCCTCGTCCAGCCGGTATCGCACCGGTTTCCTGCGCCCTGCGGCTCCGAAATGTTTGTTGTAATTTCCAGTCCATAGTAAAAAGGGCGTCATACGTAACCGTACGACGCCCTAACTCCTTTACCCGTAAACGACTATCTGCATCACGCTTTTGTGACAGTAACCGTTACGCTGGCAGCAGCCTTATTCTGCAATGCCATAACACCAGCAGCTGCAAAGTGGTTCGGTATAATAACAAGACCACACGGTGTGTCATCGCTAACCGCCACAACGGCCTGTACAGTCCCATTGTTCGCAGAGATAGTGACGGATCCACCGGTAGCCACTCCAAGCTTCTGAGCATCCTGAGCATTGATAGACACCACCGGCTGGGAAACAACATTCAGATTGTTTTCAGACCACGTGGTATAGCTGCCGTTATGATGCAGTATCGGGACAATTAACCCCGTCATTGTACCATGAGCCGCAGCTTGAGGAGTACAGACTACACACTGACCACTCGTTGTACGACCAACTACCGGCTGCATACTGACCTTCTGACTGATTGCTGAGAACGCAGGCCCTTCTTCTCCTGTCATCCCTTGATACAGGGCAGACAAAATTGCAAAGTCTGAACGTGCCTGGCCAGGTGCCGTTGACGCTGCAGCAAATGACTGAGTCCGATTATCAACCGTTGTGTACGAGCCAGCCTTCTCAGGAGTGAGGGCAACTGGAAGTACAATGGTTGCAGCTGCAGTTGTTGCCGTCGGGAACGCATCCAGAACGACGAGGCTGGTTAGTTTTGCTAAAGCCGCCGCAAGGCGCTGACGGTTGGGAACTATTGCGAAGAGGTCTGTGCCCATAACATACAAGCTATGAATAGTACCTTTCTCAATCCCGTCAATAATTGAGAGTAAATCTGCAGAAGAGACACCGGCCATCTGGTTAATCAGCCCCTGCATATTATTCTTTTCTTCAATCGGAAACACATCAGCATTGAGCATCAAAGCTAGATTCATTACATTGGTTACCGCCGCTTCAGCAGCCGCACTACGAATGAACTCATAGCCATACAGCAGGGCACTGTTACCGCCAAGAAGCTCTATACATTCTGCATATCCCGCTTCTGGAATACCGGTTGCAGCTTGAATCTGATCAAAGCTAATTCCTGCAACCATTGACTGCAGCGCATCAAAACCGGCCGCCGTAACCGGCCGACCAGAAGTGATGAGAGACTTAATCAAGCCTAGGGCAACAAAACCCTCAGATCCTGCGGTATACCGTAAGGCACAGTTGGCAAACGCATCAAGTGACGTCGGACGGGCCGAGAGAATCACCAGCTTGGCATCTTTTTTGGTCGCAGCCTTAATGACTCGATAACCAAAGCCAGCTGATTCCGCTTTGAGATCTGACCCAAGAACGAGAATACCAGACATCTCCTCAAGTGCGTCCATCTGTTTGGTTGCACCGGTACAGCCAAGCATCGTTTTTTGAATTGCCTGTGCCTGACGATATCCAAGATCCGCCTCTGAGCCGATCAACGTTGAACCAACTGCCGTGGTCATGAAGTCTGCAAATAGTGCCAACTCCTCATTGGTCACCCGTGGTGAGCAAATACCCGCTACCGCACTTGCACCATGGGTGGCAATAACAGACTTTGTTTCTGCTACGGCCGCATGTAACGCTGTATCCCATGAAACGTCCGTACCGGCTGCTTCTGCGCGAAGCTGCGGTGCTGTAATACGTTCTGGATTATTAAATGCCGCATAACCGAAGCGGCCATGAATGCACAGGTTGCCGCTATTATAGGTACTGTCCTCACTCGTTACACGGCCGACCGTACCATTTTGAACGTGATACTCAACCTGACAGCCGGATGAGCAGAAACC
>JBLIZM010000238.1:0-3679 GCA_048859855.1 Trichlorobacter sp. | reverse complement strand
AGGATTGGTTGGCGTCTGGTATCTGATGCGTACCCGTAACGCGAAGCGCAGCGAAACCTGGGGCTGTGGATATAGCCAGGTTGACGCATCGATGCAATACAGCGGCAGTTCCTGCTCAGCAACCGTTGCAGAACTTGCGGCCGTCGGTGAGGTCCGGCTTTCCGGAGCAATTAAGCCGGATGTCCCGTTTCCATCATCAGTGCGTATTGCGCCACATCTTTCAGAGCGACTGCTGGATCGAGTGTTGATCGGCTCGCTTACTAGGATTGACCGCTCCTTGACGTGGTTTAGGAAGATGCAAAACGGTCAGTTACACCTGTATATCTTATATATTTTTGTTACCCTGACGCTCTTAATGGCCTGGGGGTACCTATGGTAGCCCTGCTGATACATCTGGGAGCCATGCTGGTGATTCCACCTTTTATGGTGGGACTAATTACCGTGACCAAGTCCTGGCTCGCAGGACGACGGGGGCCTTCACCGCTTCAGCCCTACCGTGAGCTGTATCGTCTTCTGCGCAAGGGAACGGTTTTTAGTGAAACAACTACCTGGCTCTTTCAGGCTTCCCCAGTTGTCGGCGTGGCCAGTCTGATTGTTGCCGGCTTACTGCTACCGTTTGGTTTTCAAAGCTCTATCCTATCCTTTGGTGGTGACCTGGTCTTATTTGTCTACCTTCTTGGATTGGCGCGGTTTTTTACCGGCGTTGCAGCCCTTGATACCGGCTCTAGTTTCGAGGGTATGGGGGCCGTTCGTGATTTAAGTTTCGCCTGCCTCGTGGAACCAACCGTGCTGGTAATTGTAATTGCCTTAGCACGGATGAGCGGGAGCATGTCGCTTTCCGACCTGTTAGCCTATCCCTCTCTAGAAGTCTGGGGTTCCCACGGTGCTTCAATGTTTCTTATCGGTGGCTCGCTGCTATTGGTGGTACTTGCGGAGAGCTGTCGTATTCCCTTTGATGATCCAACGACCCATCTTGAGTTGACGATGATTCATGAGGTGATGGTTCTTGATCATAGTGGGCCGGCCTTTGGCTTGATTCAGTATGCCGCGGCCCTCAAGGTATTCCTGCTCTCCAGTGTCTGGGTTGCCGTGGTGCTGCCGTTTCGCACTAGTTCCCCCTGGATGGACTGGGGACTTTTCGGGGGAGCATTGGTTGTTGTTGCCGTCGTGATCGGGCTGATTGAGTCATCCATGGCTCGTCTGGCCTTGGTAAAAGTTCCGAACCTGCTGGTAACCGGCCTGATCTTGGCCGGATTTGCCCTGCTGTTGTCACTGAGGTAATCTGATGCCGGTTATTGCCGATCAACTGCTTATCGTTGTGCTGCTGATTAACTTCATGCTTCTGGGGTCAAGTCGCCTACGTTTCGCTGTTAGAACGGTTGCGGTTCAGGGGACGGTGTTGGGAATTGTCCCTGCGCTCCTGCATCCGATTTCTCCCTATCTGGTGCTGATTACGATCTGTATTGTTCTGGTTAAGGGGGTTGTCATCCCGTATTTGATCAATAACGCCATTACCAAAACCGGTATTGATCGTGAGCAGGATCCATTCATTGGCTACCTGGCGATACTTATGATCGGCGCGGTCACGACCGCAGCTTCTTTTGCCTTTGCCGGCACGCTCCCGTTAGCGCCAGGGCATCAGGAACAGCTGATTGTTCCTGCATCGTTGGCAACGCTCATGACCGGTTTTTTGATTCTAACTAGCCGTAAAAAAGCGATATATCAGGTTATTGGCTATCTGGTACTTGAAAACGGCATCTTCATATTCGGGATGCTGCTGACCGAAGCGATGCCGTTTATGGTTGAGGCAGGAGTATTGCTTGACCTCTTGGTCGGTATCTTTGTCATGGGGATCGTTATCAACCACATCAGTCGCGAATTCTGCTCGTTGGATACGACCCGTATGCGGTCACTGAGGGAGGATTAGGCAATGACGCTTTTGTATGCCCTGATCCTGCTGCCACTAGCCGGTGCCATCCTGGCCTGGCTGATCCCATCTAACCGGGTTCGCCCCTTAGTGATACCGTTTGTGGGACTCGCGCATCTGGGATTAGTTGGCATAAGCATTGACGGGCGTGATCAGCTTGCGGGAAATGACTGGTTACGGCTTGATCCCCTTGGAGCGATTGTTCTTTTATCGGTCAGTGTGCTGTTTGTTGTCTGCGCTTGGTATGCGGTTGACTACCTGCGCTTTCGCCATGACCGGGACAATCGTATCCTGTCACTAGGGATGCTGGCCTGTCTGTCAGCCATGAGCTTGGTCTGTCTCTGTCAGCACCTGGGGCTTCTCTGGGTTGCCGTTGAGATGACCACCGTTTCCATGGCACCCTTGATTTACTTTAATCATAATGCCCGTTCAATCGAGGCTACCTGGAAATATCTGCTTATCTGCTCGGTAGGGATCGGCTTGGCGTTACTGGGATTACTGTTTCTGGCCTATGGAACCTTTGTCGCTCGTCAGGAGGCTACACTGCAGCTGGCTGAACTGATTAGTCAGGCGAGCCGGATTAATCCTGGTTGGCTCCATGCGGCTTTTATCTTTCAGTTGGTCGGGTATGGCTCCAAGCTGGGGCTCGCTCCCTTAAACACCTGGAAGCCTGATGCCTATGGCGAGGCTCCCGGACTGGTTGGCGCGCTTTTGGCGGGGGGATTGGTTAACTGTGCCTTCCTGGCCTTGCTACGCATATACCAGGTCTGTAGTGCCTCTGGATTCGAGATTCCCTTTGTACGGGAAGCACTGATTGTCCTTGGGTTGTTTTCGATGGCGGTGGCGGCATTGTTCATGGCGCATCAGAACGACTTTAAACGGATGCTGGCGTATTCCAGTGTTGAGCATGTCGGTATCATGGCGGTCGGGTTGGGATTAGGGCGGGGGGCGCTATGGGCCGTGCTTTTTCACCTGGTCAGTAATGGTTTGACCAAAGGGGTTCTCTTTTTAACCTCTGGAAATATCCATCGTTCCTATGGTGGGAAGACCACGGAACAGGTGCAGGGGGCGTTAAAGCGGCTTCCCTGGTCCGGTGGGCTTTTTCTTGCCGGTTTTGTTGCCGTGGCAGGATCTCCGCCGTTCTCATTGTTTATTAGTGAGTTTGCAATTGTTGGCAATGCGGTGATTGATGGGCGGTATTGGGTGGCAGCTGTCTTTTTGCTCTGCTTGATTGGAATCTTCATCGGTATGTCCATGACGGTAATACCGATGATCATGGGGAAGCCGCGAAGTGATCTGCCGAGTACGACCTACCGTGATCGCTTTGGAACCGTAGCCCCAGCCTTGACCCTCTTGCTGGTGGTGGTCTGGTTCGGTATCTGGCCCCCTGAAATGCTGATTGACCTGTTCCATGAAGGAGCAACGCTCCTGGAGCTGAGACCATGACACTGCCAGCACTTACAACGGTTCACCATGGTGTCGCGATTGAGCGGAGGAGCGTGCAGGATCGTACGATTGACGATTTTTGTCAAAGTGTCCTCGATTGTACGCACCATGGCTGGCGGGTCGTTAGCTATTTTGGTCTTGCGGTGAGCGGTGGTGTCCGTCTGATGATGGTACTGGCATCACCAGTAGGCCCTGAACTCGGCCTGTTGTCGACGAGCGTCACGACGCAGTCCCTGCCGTCTTTGGCAATGTATTGTCCCCAGGTACAGCTCTTTGAACGTGAAATTGCAGAACAGTTCGGGCTGC
>JBLIZM010000237.1:0-3693 GCA_048859855.1 Trichlorobacter sp. | reverse complement strand
GTCGGGGACATACTGGCGATTGGCAACGCCATCTGGCCCACAGGCGGCAAGGATGCCTTCTGGAACGACAATGCCCGGAATCTGTTTCTGGCCATTGTGCTGCTCCTGTGCGAGCTTCGCGATCGTAGGGAGAAAGGCGAGGCATTGCCGGATTACCCCGTCACCATGGGAGAAGTCTTGCGCCAGTCCTCCGGTCGTGGAACGGGCCAGAGTGTTAAAAAATACCTGCAAAACCTGATCGAGACCTATCCCTGGCTATCCTCGGAATGTCTGGATGCCATGGCAAACTTCCTGTCGGCCTCAGACGATGTGCTGGCATCGATTTTGAGTACCTTCAATGCACCACTCACCATCTGGCGTAACCCGGTGGTTGATGCAGCCACCAGCCAGAATGACTTCGATCTCGCCGATGTAAGAACCCGGCCAATGTCGGTCTATATCGGCATAACGCCAGACCATCTTGAAGACGCCAAGCTGCTCGTCAATCTGGTGTTCAGCCAGCTGGTCAATCTCAATACCAAGCAACTGCCGCAGGACAACCCGCAGCGCTACCGGTATAGCTGCCTGCTACTCATGGATGAATTCACGGCCATCGGCAAGGTCAACATCCTCGCCAAAGCCGTGAGCTACATTGCAGGCTACAACCTGCGCCTTTTACCCATCATTCAGTCGCTTTCCCAACTGGAATCCGTTTATGGTCGGGAAGATGCCCGTACCTTCGTCACCAACCATGCCATGCAAATCCTGTTTGCACCACGCGAACAGAAAGACGCCAACGAATACTCCGAAATGCTCGGCACCTTTACAGAAAAGGGCATCAGTGAAAGCCGATCCAAACAGATTCTGGATCCCAAAGGGTCCAGCGAAAGCATCTCAGACCAGAAGCGCGCACTCATGCTGCCGCAGGAACTCAAGGAACTTGGCCAGTGGAAAGAAATTGTCCTTCTGGAAAACACCAAACCCATTCTTTGCGACAAGATCCGCTATTACGATGATCCGGCATTCATGACTCGTGTCATGCAACCACCAGTTGTGCCAACGCTGGACCTCGATCTCTTCATCGCCAAGCTGCAGAACCGGATCAGACCGCTGCAGGATAGCGAACTGCAGGCCGATGGATCCGATCTATCCGATGTGCCGCCAGAACACTTACTCCTGATGGATGCCGATATAGACCTGCCGCCGCCGGATGACGAAGAGGGTGCCTACGAATTTGTTACCCAGTGCTATCAGGAACAGCTTGGTGTCAGCGTTAATGATATGAACGCCCTAGTTGAAAAGACGGCACCCACCCCAGAGAGCCCGGTGGCTGAACTAAGCCAGTGGCTGCTAAATGGGCTGGAGTTCATGAATGTTGTCGAAGGAAGCGAAGTTCCGCATACCGATCCGTCAGAAAAGGGCTCTGCCGTTGATATGGAAACTGTGAACAGGGCTTTCTCGGCACTATAGGCATTAAGTAATACCTAAAAGTTCCAATTAGCTCATTGCTAATAAACCCAAAGGTTACAGAAAAGCTTGCAATCTGCAACCTCCTGGTTATACTGAAGAAATGATTTGCAACCTATAAGTGTCATGAAAAACCAATTCAGAGACCTGCAGCTACAACAGATGAACGACCAGTTGCTCAAGTTGAAGGACATCCCTGTCCTTACTCGACCAAAGGTTGGCTGGGTTCGTGCTATCCGTGAATCCCTGGGGATGTCGGGGGTGGCATTAGCGCGCCGTCTGGGAATTACGCACGCTGGTGTTCGCAAGCTGGAATCATCCGAGGCGTCAGAGGCTATAACTCTGGCGAGTCTGCGTAAGTTGGCCGAAGCGCTGGATTGTGAATTGCGTTATGAACTGATTCCGCGCACATCCCTGAAAGAACAGTTGCAGGAGCGGGCTGAGAAGGTTGCTCAGGAACGCTTACGACCGATTGCGCATTCCATGGCATTGGAAGATCAGGCGGTTCAAAGTTCTGTGAATAAGCTACAAATGGATCAGGAAGTTAAAAACCTGCTGGAGGGATCCCGTCGGGATCTGTGGTGAGGGCACCTATGGAATTTCAATACGCCCCAGGTGCAACACCGCTGGATCCCGATGAGGCAGCAGGGTTAGTACCGACGCATATCACCACACAGGGAGACCTGAATGCATGGGAACAGACGAACATCCTGCAGGGGGATCGATGGGCAGGTCGGCAGAAGAAGCGCGACCTGCTCGACGAAGGTTTTGTGCGTGAATTACACAAGAAAATGTTCGACCAGACCTGGGAATGGGCGGGGACATTTCGCAAGAGCAATAAAAACATCGGCGTTGACTGGCCGCAAATCTCGTTGAAACTGCGAGACCTTCTTGATAACACGCGCTATCAGATTGAGCATCAGGTCTTCGATCCCGATGAAATTGTGGTTCGATTCCACCATCAACTGGTGTGGATTCATGCATTCCCGAATGGCAATGGCCGTCATGCACGTTTAATGGCAGACATTCTGACCGTGCGTCTTGGTCTGCTTCACATGACCTGGGGTGGCGGTACGGTTGCGCTCACATCTGTCGGTGCAGTTCGGGAAGCCTATCTGACTGCGCTTCGTGCCGCAGACAAAGGGCACTTTGAAAAGCTGATTCAATTTGCACGCAGCTAGGAATGAACGAGTTTGAAAACTCTCTGCAAAATCTGATACGATCATCTCCGAGTGTTAGCGCACTCGACTTTCCATGATAGGAGCCAGACATGAAGTATCTCTCTATCCTGCCGCCAGAAGGTAGGTGACCCTGTTTCCATTCATCTGCAAAGCTCGCATGAGACTTTGTGGTTCACGTTCGCCTATACGTTCACATTCTGAGTAAGACGGGAGCTGACACCCGACCAAACAGGGGCATTTAGCGGTGCCCATGATAGGAGCACACCCATGGACGATAACCGTTCGGGGGAGAACCCCCCATCGGCGGCGGAGATCCCGCCACAACCTAAATCCGGAAAGCCGGGCAAACCCGACTACCGGACAGAACTGACCAACCGGATCATCGAGCATCTGGAGAAGGGAACTGCCCCATGGCAGAAGCCGTGGGACGGCCGTGCCCCACAGTTGCCGATCAATGCCGTTACAGGAAAACCCTATAACGGATGTAACTCGATCTGGTTAACCATGCAGGGCTACAACGACCCGCGCTGGGCAACCTACAAACAGGCTACCGAACTGGGTTGGCAGGTTCGCAAAGGGCAGCACTCATCCATGATCGAGTACTGGAAGACCCATGACGAACAGATTAAAACCGACGACAAGGGTAAACCTGTTCTTGGTGAGGACGGCAAGCCACAGAAGGTACGCGTCAAACTGGATTGGCCGCGGGTCTATCGTGCGCTGGTATTCAATGCGGCCCAGATGGACAACGTGCCACCCCTGGAAACCACAGAACCGAAATACGACTGGAATCCGGTAGAGAAGGCCGAAGAAATCATTCATAAGTCCGGTGCCGTCATCTATCACGACGAGCTGGATCAGGCCTATTACGCGCCGCACTCCGATGACATCCATCTGCCGGACCGGACCCAGTTCAAAAGCGAGTCTCTGTATTACGGCACCTTGCTGCATGAGCTCGGGCACTGGACCGGGCACCCGTCTCGTCTAAACCGTGACTTGTCCGGTTCCTTCGGAACTGAAAGCTACGCCAAGGAAGAACTCAGAGCCGAGCTGGCCAGTTACTTCA
>JBLIZM010000236.1:0-10299 GCA_048859855.1 Trichlorobacter sp. | reverse complement strand
GCTAATGGGACACCAATAACAGGCAGTGTTGTGTGGGATGCAACGACACCAGCAAGGTGTGCAGCCATACCGGCGCCACAGATGAGTACTTCAATACCTCGCTTACGGGCTTTTTGGGTGTAGTCTGCAGTCTGCTCTGGTTGTCTGTGCGCAGAACTAATCCGGATCTCAAAAGGTATGTCAAGTTGGGAAAGAACTTCGCAGGCTTTTTCCATCACCGGGATATCGCTATCGCTTCCCATCAATATGCCAATCAATGGTTTTTCCATATGGCTGAACTCCTTTTTGAAGGTTCCTAGAAGGTTGGTAGCGAATCATCACCACTCTGTCAACATATTTCCCTTGCCATGACTGTTACGGATATTACAATCTGTACGTAATGAGGGACTTCACTCGTGGCGCTTCTATTGCCATATTGAGTCGTTGAGGGAGCATATGAAAATATATCAGTTTGAGCGTACTCAGCTGCTGCGTCTGACTACGGAGAAAGCCTGGGACTATTTCTCCTGTCCCTTGAACTTGCCTGAAATAACACCACCAAATCTTGGCTTTAAGATTGTCTCGCCGGTGCCTGAACGGATGTATCAGGGAATGTTGGTGGAATATACCGTTACACCGTTTGCCGTATTGCCTGTTCGTTGGGTGACCGAGATAACCCATGTGAGAGAACAGTCATTTTTTGTTGATGAACAGCGGTTTGGCCCCTATCGCTTTTGGCATCATCAGCATTTCTTTGACGCTGTTCCTACGGGTACCCGAATGAGAGATCTTGTTAGCTATGGATTGCCACTCGATCCCTTTTCTCGGGTGATTGCTCCATTGGTTCAGCATCGTTTGGAATGCATTTTCCAGTATCGCTTTGAAACACTGAACCGGCTCTTTGGCTAGTTGTTGACCAGAACGTTTGGGGGCCCCAAAGAGCCCCCAAACGTTTACGGTTGTTGATGAAGTCAGCGCAATATACGTTCCGCCAGAACTTCGGCGATATCACGAACCTGCACTTTCTCTGCTCCTAAGTCTTTAAGGCCGTCCTCAAACATCGTCATGCAATACGGGCAGGCGGTGCAGATGGTATCTGGAGCACCCTCGAGTGCTTCTGCTGTTCTGACGCGATTGATGCGCTCACCAACAAACTCTTCGAGCCACATTCGTCCACCACCAGCGCCGCAACAGAATGCCTCTTCCCGTGAGCGGTTGAATTCTTGTGGGGCTACGCCAGTCGCAGAATGAATAACTGACCGCGGCTGGTCATAGATAGCATTATGGCGGCCAAGGTAGCACGAGTCATGATAGAGCATGGTGCTGGTAGCGCTGTCTGCGGTATGGTTCGGTATTGGCAGGGAGCCATTTGCCAATAGGTGTGAAAGCAGTTCGCTATGGTGCATAACAGTCGCTTCAAGACCATATTGGCGATAATCATTCGCAAGAGTACTAAAACAGTGTGGGCAGATCGTGATGATTTTTGTTACTCCGAGTGCCTTGAATAAGCTGACATTTTCGGTTGCGAGCTGTTCAAAAACAAATTCATTCCCTAGTCTACGTGGTGAGTCGCCACAACATTTCTCGTCTTTACCTAGAATTCCCCATCGCACTCCTGCCTTATCAAGCAGGGCGCCTACCGCAAGGGCGATCTGTTTTGCGCGGGCATCAAATGATCCGGCACAACCAACATAAAAAAGGTATTCAGTCTCGCCTGCAACAAAAGGACGTTCTCCAAGGGGAGAAACCCACTTGGAACGGTCAGATGGTGCAATGCCCCATGGATTACTTCGCCCCTCAATGTTTTCAAAGAGATTTAAAAGCTCAATTGGGAAGTCAGATTGCTCCTCAACCAGATGTCGTCTCAAAGGGAGTAGCTTGGGCATCTGCTCAATAAAGACAGGACATGCTGCTACGCAGGCGCCGCAGGTTGTACAGGCCCATACGGTTTCATGACTTAATGAGGTTGCTGTATCGCCAAGCAGGGATGTGGCAACACCATTGCTGGCGAGTGTGTTGCGATTTGCAAGCAAGTTCTCCTTGAAGGTCTGAATTAACGTCCGGGGGTTAAGAGGCTTACCTGTACTGTGGGCTGGACAGACATTCTGACAACGACCACACTCGGTACAGGAGAAGGAGTCAAGCAATGCTTTCCAGGAGTACCCGATAACGGTATCTGTTCCAAAATCGTTCCCGAGCACGAAACTTTCACGATCTGGCACCGTCGCATGTTCCCGGTTTCGTAAAAAGACATTTGGAATAGCAGTAATAATATGGAAATGTTTGCTAAAGGGTAGCAAATTCATAAACAACAATAGTGCAATGGCGTGAGCCCACCAGAAGGTTTGATACCAAAGTGTTGCCTGATGCGGCTGTAGAATGGCAGTAAAATGCCGTGCGATGGGAAATAGGGATGCGGTCGCCTCTCCGCTTACAATCATTGCGGTATTCATACCGATAGAGGCGAGCATCAAGGTCGCAATCAGCCCGAGAATAAAGAATGCTTCAGCAGTACGCGCCTCAGGAAATGGCGGCGAAACGGCTCTGCGCATTGCCGCAATGATCACCGTAATAAGGGTAACGGCGGTAACGGTATCAATTACTGCCAGCAGAGGGATGCGTATGGTTTCGGGTAACAGGTTAAAGCTTGCTCCTGGAAATATGCCATGTACCAGAAACTCAGTATTGGCAATTGCCAGAATAAGAAAACACCAAAAAATTGCAAAGTGAATGATACCACTTGGTTTTGCTAAAACCCGTTTTTGCGCGAATACGTAGGTTATGGTGTCTTGTATTCGCTCTGAAAGGGCCTCAATTCGATATGGTTTTGATCCATAGGAGATAAGGGAAAGCCTTTTCCAGCAATTCCAAGCGAACAAGAGTAGTGCTGCCAGAAGGAGAGGAGTAAAAATGGTAGTCTGCATGTTCACGGTTTCCTCACGGCCTGTTTTTTCATTTCACGAAGCTGCTGTGTCATGGCAGGAATAATCTGGAAAAGATCCCCTACAATCCCATAGTGTGCGGCCTCAAAGATTGGGGCGTCCTTGTCACGATTAATGGCAATAATTAAGTCTGAGTCCTGCATTCCGACCAAGTGCTGGATAGCGCCAGAAATACCACAGGCGATATAAATCTTCGGTCGCACCGTTTTTCCGGTTTGGCCAACCTGTCTTTCGTGGGGCATCCAACCAGCATCGACTGCTGAACGGGAAGCACCGACAACACCATTGAGCTCTGCAGCGAGTTCTTCGAGAATCTTGAAGTTCTCTGGAGCCATCATTCCCCGTCCGCCCGATATAATGAACTCCGCTCCTCCGAGATCTATCTGTGACTTGTTATCAGCGTCCCGAAGGATTTCAAGCACCTTAACCGGGATGGTAGACTCTTCAACGGTAAACGAGTCCCGAATGATGGTGGCATCAGCTGCTGTACTGGGTGTAGGCATTTGCATCACATGGGGCCGGACGGTTGCCATCTGTGGCCGGAACTTGTCACACATAATGGTTGCCATGATATTTCCGCCGAATGCCGGACGAGTTTGCATAAGGTTGCGGTGCTCATCAACATCAAGGCCGGTGCAATCAGCAGTTAATCCGGTGCCAACCCGTGTGGCTACAGCTCCAGCAAGGTCCCGTCCTATTCCGGTTGCTCCCATGAGGATCACTTCTGGTTTATGGGCGGTCACCAGGTGGCACATCGCTTCTAGATACGGCTGGGTCCGGTAATTCGCATAGAGTGGATGGTCGAGCAGATAGCATTGGTCTGCTCCATACAGGAAGGTCTCTTTACTGAGCTCCTCAACCCCACTGCCAATGACAACCGCAGAGAGTGGTACCGATAGCTTGCCGGCAAGTTCTTTTCCCTTGCCGAGCAGCTCCCAGGATACCTTTTCTGCTTCCCCGTCTGTTTGCTCAATAAAAACCCACACCCCACGGTATTGAGCCTGCATGGCAGCCAATGCCTGCGCTTCAGGATCTACAGGCTCTGGTTCTGGCTCTGTTGTTGAGTTGGCCAGCTGCTTGAGAATGTCAAGCTCTTCGGCCGTAAACTGCATTTCAATAGCTTGGGCAGGACAGATTTTAACGCATTTTAGGCAGCCGATACAGGCCGCTGCGTTGATAATTGGCTCCCCGGCATCGTTCATGCTGATACAGGTGACTGGGCATGAGCTCTCGCATCGCCCCCCGCAGGCAATACACTTGCCGACAAGAAGGGCGGCCCTGCCCCGTGGTTTTTTTAGTTTTGTCTTAGGCTCGGTCATAGTGGCAGCAAGTCCTTTTCATGCAATTTAGAAAGTAATGCTTTGACGGTTCCGTCAACATCACGCAAACCGTCACCGACAATCTCGCCTTTATCCCTCTCGGGAGAGAAGATCTTGGATACCCAGGTTGGTGAGCCTTTAAGTCCGATGGTATTCGGGTCGAGCTGCAACACGCTATTATCCCAGATCTCAACAGGTGCGCCTTGGGCTTTGAGTCGCTTTGGTACGGTGGGGTACCGTGGGCGGTTCATTTCCCTTACAACGGTTAAGACCGCCGGTAGGGGGGAAAAAACTTTTTCGTGACGTCCTTCAAGTTTACGGCTCACGGTAAGGTTCTTTTGGTTGAAGTCGGCTTCAACAACAGCGTCAACCAGGGTGAGTTGCTGATACCCTAATCGAACGGCAATCCCAGGGCCTACTTGAGCGGTATCTCCATCAATTGTCTGCTTTCCACAGATGACAATTCCAACTTCACCCATATCCCGGTTGATTTTTTCAATCGCAGTAGCAAGGACTTTACTGGTGGCAAGTGTGTCCGCTCCGCCAAAAACACGGTCTGATAATAAAATGGCCTTGTCAGCACCAGCAGCGAGTGCTTTGCGTAGCGTTTGTTCTGTGTTAGGGGGGCCCATCGAGAGTGCAACGACAGTGCCGCCAAAGCGGTCTTTTAGCTGCAGTGCAGCTTCAAGGGCATGGGTATCGTAGGGATTCATGATAATTGGAATCCCGTCTCTAACGAGTGTGTTGGTGACGGGATCTATTTTAACTTGCGTAGTGTCAGGAACCTGCTTGATGCATGCGATCAAAATCATAGATGCTCCAGCCTCTTGTATGTGGAGATGTACCTTATAAAATAATATGCTGATATTACTAGAAATGTCAAACTTGGATTTGCCGAGAAAGAGTATTTCGATTACTCAGTAGAGAGTATCTGGAGTGCTTGTTTTATTGTGGTTAAACTTTATGCAGCAGGTGGTTACGAGGGAGAATCTTTATGCGTATTTAAAAACGAAAGGATTAAAGATGCCTTAGCGGAATTAAGTCCCGGTAGTGCCGCAATAGCTTCGGCTGGTGCAGTTTTCAGCCGTGCTATACTTTTGAAGTGTTCTAGCAGTAGTACCTCAGTTTTTTTGCCGATACCAGGTATCGAGCGTAGGACGCTTGTCGTAAGCGCTTTGCTTCGTAAGCCACGATGATATTCAATGGCAAAGCGGTGGGCCTCATCACGTATCTGGGCGAGCAGCATAATGGCTTTGCTTCCCTGTTTAAAGGTGACCGGGTTCCTGCGACCAACAAGAAACACCCTTTCTTCTGAGCGGCTGATATTCTGTCCATGGGCATCCCTAGAGACTCTGCTCTTTGCAAGCCCAACAACAGGAATATCTTTTGTATGATTGGAAAGTGACAAGACTGCCCGGACTGCTTGCAGCTGTCCGGCACCACCATCAATGACAATCAAATCAGGCACTCCCCATTCAACGATGTGCTTATCAGAAAAACGTCTCCCCAGAACCTCTTGGAGCATTGCAAAATCATTTTGTCCCGCGACATTCTGAATACGATACCGTCGGTAACGGGTGGTATCCGGTTTACAGTGTGAGAATGCTACGCCGCTCCCAACTGAGAATGTTCCCTGAATATTTGATATGTCGTAGCATTCAATATGCTGAGGGGAGACGGGTAACTTTAGGCGATTTTGCAGCTCGGTAAGTATCTGTTCGCAGCTGTTTGAACGTTGGGCTGCTTCTGTGAGAGCCGAGACCGCGTTTCGTGTTGCTAGTTCAACCAGTTCCTTCTTTTTCCCTCTCGATGGAGCGGTAATTCGAATGCTGGATTTTTTCTGTTCTTTTAGGAGAGTCGTTAGTTCTTCAAGAGAATCCAGTTTTATTGGAATGCAGACCTCATCTGGCAATTCTCTACCAGCGGTATAGTACTGGCTTATAAATGATTCAAGTGCGTCATCAGGTGGAATGGTACCGGTTGCGAGGACGTTTTCTGATCCGCAGACAATTCCTTTTCTTAGATGTAGCACCGTTATAACATGTTGCTGGTTATCTCTGGCAATACCGATGCAGTCAATATCACCTTTTTCCTGAATAACTTTTTGCGGCTCAAGAGTTTGATGTATTGCATTGAGTACATCACGCCACCGTGCTGCATCTTCGTATCGTTGTTCATTAGAAGCTTGGTTCATACGCTGCTTAAAGTCTTTGATGAGGATACTAGCATCGCCCGACAAAAATGAAATAGCATCGTGTGCTGCCTGGCGATACTCCTTCTGGGATATGTGCCCATGACAGGGGGCACTACACTGACCAATCTCATAATAGAGGCATGGGCGTTTACGTTGTAGGCAGCGCCCCCAGGGGTAACGGATCAGTTTGAATATCCGCACGATTTGTGTTGCCACCTCTCGGGCAGCGGAAGAGGAGGCATATGGTCCAAAGTATCGGGCGCCATCAGTGGCTCTTTGGCGTACCGTGGTGAGGCGCGGGTAGTCCTCACGAGGGTCTATCCTGAGCGAAAAATATGTTTTGTCATCCTTGAGGTTAAGGTTGTAGCGGGGCTGATGCTTCTTTATCAGCGTATTTTCAAGAAGCAGCGCTTCTTGCTCAGTATCAGTTAACAGGTAGGTGATATGGTGAACGCGTGCCATTAGAAAGGTGATATGTGAGCGCGTTTCATGGGTGGTGAAATAATTTGCAACACGCTGCCTAAGATTTCGTGCCTTGCCAACATACAGGATGCTGTTATCTTGGGCATGCATGAGATACACACCCGGTGAGGCGGGAAAGTCTCGTGTAGTATTACGTAGTTTTTCTTTGGTTTCCATATTCGGGTGCTCAGAAAATCGTCTAGTATGTAGGCAGCTAACCGGGGGAAATATGCCTGTTTTTTGCTCTTTCGTGTCTAAATTTTAAGCATAGACAAGCGGCTGTGTTTTATGGTGTCCCGTTATTTCAGGTGGTTATCCATTTATTTGGGTTGGCGGGCTTCTTGCTACAACCTGCCTAATCTATTTATTAACGGGAGGCTATGGCAATGGATATGACATCAATGGCGCCACTCCGGCAGAGTGGTGACGTTCTGTTCCTCATGCTTGGAGCGGTCATGGTTTTTGCTATGCACGCGGGTTTCGCTTTTCTTGAGGTTGGAACAGTTCGTAAGAAGAGTCAAGTAAATGCTTTTGTAAAGATTATAACGGACTGGTCAACATCAACCATCCTC
Organism: Trichlorobacter sp.; assembly: GCA_048859855.1. Classification (GTDB taxonomy): domain Bacteria; phylum Desulfobacterota; class Desulfuromonadia; order Geobacterales; family Pseudopelobacteraceae; genus Trichlorobacter. The sequence continues at coordinate 2,831 of JBLIZM010000236.1, read as the reverse complement.
TATTTTGTCATTGGCTTCCCGATAGCATACGGAATTTCTTTTTTGTATCCTGCGGATGTTCTGGTGAGTAAAGCTATGGGGTATGATCTTGTTCATTACTTCTTTCTGCTTTGCTTTGCTGCTTGTATTCCAGCCATTATATCTGGCGGAATTGCTGAACGTGCGAAGTTTTGGCCACAGGTAGCAGCCAGTGCCGTTTTAGCAGGGGTTTGTTACCCCCTGTTCGAGTCTGTAATCTGGGGACAGAACATGTCTCTGGTGCAGGGTGTCATCAAGTCGTTTGCCGGATTAGAATTCCATGATTATGCTGGCTCTGTTGTCGTACACTCAATGGGTGGGTGGATGGCGCTGCCTGCGGTCTTGTTGCTAGGGGCACGTAAAGGGCGCTACAGTCGTGGACGATCAATTCCGATTCCGGTCAGTAACATACCCTTTCTGGCTCTGGGGTCTTGGATCCTCGCTGTCGGCTGGTTTGGTTTCAATGTAATGAGTGCCGGTAATCTTGAAAAAATATCGGGATTGGTTGCCGTTAACTCCTTGCTGGCGATGGTTGGGGGAGTGCTTGCGGCTTTAATCGCCGGAAAGAACGATCCTGGTTTCGTACATAACGGCGCATTGGCTGGGCTGATTGCAGTTTGTGCAGGTAGTGATCTTATGCATCCCCTCGGTGCGTGTGTAACGGGAGCAATTGCTGCAATTATCTTTGTATATGGCTTCCAGATCGAGCAAGAGAAGTTGAAAATTGATGATGTCCTTGGTGTTTGGCCACTTCACGGGATTATTGGTACCTGGGGAGGGCTTGCAGCAGGAATTTTCGGGCAAAAAGCACTTGGTGGTGCCGGCGGCGTTAGTTTTCTGGCTCAGTGCGCCGGTTCTCTTCTGGCCATTATCGTTGCAGTTCTATGCAGCTATATCGTCTATGGAGTTCTCAAGGCAACGGTAGGAATCCGCTTAAATGAAGAGGATGAGTATAACGGACCCGATCAGGCAATCCATAATATTGGTGCGTACCCAGAGGATTCAATTCGTTAAGATAGCATAGTTCTTTTACTTGTGTTTTAAAGGCGGGTGTGTATCCTTAATCAGATATACACCCGTTTTGTATATTAATTGTTTTTCGTCGAGGTATCTGATGATTGCTCCTGAAATAATCAAGGAACTGGTTGCGTTGCTTGGCGCTGAAAATGTAGCAACGGATAAGGCTGATTTAATCTGTTATGGGTATGACGCAACCCAGATGGAATTTCTCCCCTCTGCTGTTGTGCATCCCGCAAATGCGGTGGAGACTTCAGGGGTGCTTGTCATTGCAAACCGCCACGGGATCCCTGTGTTTCCCCGCGGTGCCGGCAGTGGTTTTACTGGTGGCGCACTGCCCAAAACCGGCGGGATTGTGTTGGTTACGACCCGTATGAATAAAATACTCCGTATTGATACCGAAAACCTCATTGCAGAGGTTGAGCCAGGAGTCGTTACGGAAGACTTCCAACTGGCAGTAGAGAAGCTCGGATTGTTTTATCCTCCAGATCCTGCCTCGCTTAAGTTCTCTACGCTTGGTGGTAATGTTGCGGAAAACGCTGGCGGCCCCCGCTGCGTAAAATATGGTGTTACCAAAGACTTTGTTATGGGGTTGGAAGTTGTGCTGCCAACCGGTGAAATAATCCGAACAGGTACAGAAACCTATAAGGCGGTTGTTGGCTATGACCTCACCCGCTTATTATGTGGTAGTGAAGGAACGTTGGGGGTTATTACAAAAATCATTTTCAAGTTGCTCCCTTTGCCAGAAGCTAAGAAAACTATGCTGACCATTTTTGATTCAATTGATGGTGCAGCTAAAGCCGTCTCAACCATTATCGGTGCTAAAATTATTCCGACAACACTTGAGTTTATGGATTATGCAACGCTTCAATGTGTTGAACGCCGCTTTAACCTTGGAGTCCCTGAGTCGGGACGCGCGGTTTTGCTTGTCGAGGTTGATGGTGACAAAGACCTGATTGAGAAGCAGGCAGCAAGAATACAGGAACTGATTACGCCCCTTGGACTGGTACAGTTTAGAGCCGCTAAGGATGCTGCTGAGTCTGAGGCTCTTTGGAGGGTTCGCCGACTTGTTTCTCCATCCCTACGCGATGTGAACCCACACAAGTATAATGAGGACATTGTTGTCCCGCGCAGCAAAGTGCCTGTCATCATTCGCAGAATTGAAGAAATACAGAAAAAGTATCAAATCCCTATAGTTAACTTTGGCCATGCGGGGGATGGAAACATTCATGTGAATGTTATGATTAATAAGGAAATCCCCGGGCAAGAGGAAACCGCTCATGAGGCGTTAACGGAAATATTCCAGGCAACGCTTGATCTTGATGGAACTATGTCTGGTGAGCATGGTGTGGGACTTGCAAAACAGCCCTTTATTGAGATGGAGTTGAATCCTGCCCAGATTAGGGCGATGGAGTCCATCAAGTTGGCGCTTGATCCCAATAACATTCTTAACCCCGGGAAAATTTTCCCGTGGCACTCCATCGACAAAAGGGTCCCCGCATCTGCGGCTACTCGAAGATCAGAATAGGGGACTGTATGAAGAAAAAGCCATTTAAAATTGTTTCGCTCGAGACTTTGCTGCTTATAGCAGGTGTGGCGTCTCTGATTTATGGGATAACCACTCAAGCCATGATCAATATCTTCTGGGGTGTTGTTATTATTCCCGGTGTTTTTATCCTTATCAAGGTGAAACAGAAGGATTGGCAGGCGCACTGGAGTGAGCCTGAACAACAACGAGTAGAAAAGAACATTAATGATATCAACAATAAAGAATAATTCGATTGTTCTTGCATCTG
>JBLIZM010000235.1:0-2445 GCA_048859855.1 Trichlorobacter sp. | reverse complement strand
TTATCCTGGGCGTTTTCATTGACCACGATGGTGGCACCGTTCATGAAAGCACCAAGATCGTTCCCCGGTACCCCATTGATAGTAATCGTCACCGGACGGTTAACCCCGTCTCCGATAAAGTACTGACCGTTTACATTCTCGAGGGTGATGGCGGTTGCTCCCCCCTCCACCGCAGTACGAACCTGCTTATTTAGTTCTTTATAGTAAAGACCCTGCGCATTGATCGTCGTCATTAGAGCACCTCGCCTTCCATCGCGACAATCACCGGCTCTCCACCACGCGGCGACCAGATCCGGGTCGGCTGCGGACAGATTTCGCGAATGGCAGCTTCTTCCGAAGCCATGTACACCATATCCTCGTATTCAGCACAAACCAGCGGACGGAGCTTAACCCGGTCGTTCAGACCGATCAGCCCTTTATTGCTGGCAAACAAAATAGCAAACGGCCCGTTTAAGAGTGCGCTACCGTAGACCTGACGAATCGCCGTGTACAGCTCCCGCTGCTGGGTCGGCAGCTGATCAATCAGTGACCAAAACGGTGGTGCCAGGGCAGTACAGGCCAGAGCCGGTGGCAATCCATGTTTACGAATCAAGAGATCGAGGGTATAGGCCACAACCTCGGTGTCAGTCAGCATGGTACAGAGGTAACCGTACATCTCAAGGTAGCGCTTATTGATTCCGTAGGATGAAATCTCACCGTTATGGACGATTGACCAGTCCAACAGCGTGAACGGGTGCGCCCCACCCCACCAGCCGGGGGTGTTGGTCGGGAAGCGGTTATGGGCGGTCCAGATATGGCCGCTGTATTCCTCAAGCTTGAAGAACTCGGCAATCTCCTCCGGGAAACCAACCCCTTTAAACGCTCCCATGTTCTTACCGGAAGAAACCACGAACGCTCCATCAATCTGGTGGTTGATGGTCATAACGTGGTGGACGATGATGTCCTCCTCGGTTTTTCCTTGGTACTCAACCATCTCCTGGTACTCATCGGTGACCAGTGGCTTGGCAAAGTACCGCTTGAAAAGCGGCGGGTTACTGATCGCGCGGGTCCGGCGGGTCGGGATTTCCTCCTGCATCTCGATGTTGAAGTTCTCACCGAGGTATTCTTCGGTCAGCTGTTTGGCTGCTTCATTTTCATACATCAGATGGAAGGCGTAGAACTCTTTAAAGTCCGGATAGATGCCATAGGCACCAAAACCACCCCCGAGGCCGTTACCCCGGTCATGCATCAGGGCGATCGACTTAACGATCACCGACCCTTCGATCCGGCGCCCCTTCTTGGAGATGAAGCCGGTCAGGCCGCAGTTGGATATCTCTTTCTCATAAAAGAGCTTCGATAGTTGGTTCATAGTATCGTTTCCTTATCGGGTGGCATGCCACCGCGGTCGTTCCCTGGTTGTTAGTGCCCGCCACCATGACCGGTGAAGGTCGGTTGTGGCCACTGATAGCCACGCTCGCCAAACAGTTGCTTGCGGATTTCGCTGGTCAGATGAATGAATCCAAAGTCCGGCAGCAGTAAACTGTCTTCAAATGACGTCACGTTGACCCGGTTTTTGATCAGACCCGAGAAAATACCGGCTCGATCAACGTCACCAACCAAAACCGCACCCACGAGGCACCCGTCCGTATCAAGGACAATCTTACGGTACTGGTAGTTTTCCACGTCCTGATAGGTCAGGATGGTGTAGTCATCAGGGTTGACCGGGTTGGTAACCCCCATCGAAATGGTTGAGACCTTAAAGAACTCAATCGAGTTCATAGCCAGGCCACCCTCATACCGCTTGTCACCACCCGCCATGGCGGTTCCGGCAACATCCCCCTGAATATAGGCATCAGGCCAGATCGGCATCGGGTTTTTCTGCCCACTAAAGAAATCCTCTGCTTCGGCAACATCGCCTGCAGCGTAGATGTCCGGATCACTGGTTGTCATCTGGTGATCAACCACAACCCCACGATTGACCTCAACACCACTCCCCTTCAGGAATGACGCAGCAGGTCGAACACCGATCGCGACAACGACCGTATCACAGGGAATGGTTTCACCCGAACGCAGGGTCACGCCGGTGATGGTACGGCCATCCCCCTCGATCCGCGCAGCGGTCTCCTCGGTGATAACATCAATCCCGTTTGCCCGCATCTTCCGGGCGACAATCTTACCGGCAGGGCGATCGAATGCCGAGGAAAGCACCCGGTCAGCCAGCTCCAGAACCGTTACCCGCTTATCCAGCAGGTTTAACCCTTCGGCAGCCTTCAGGCCGATCAAGCCACCACCGATGACAACCGCCCGGTCGATATCGGCGGCAACCGCTTTCAGACGAGCAGCATCATCCCAGGTGGTAAAGGTATAGACACGGGTTTTACCATCCATCCCGTCAATCGGTGGCACGAACGGGTCACCACCGGTGGCGATCAGCAGCTTGTCATAGCCAATGGTCTCGCCGGCTGC
>JBLIZM010000234.1:0-7526 GCA_048859855.1 Trichlorobacter sp. | reverse complement strand
TTCCGATCTTCACCATTCCGCCTCACAATAGACAGCAACTGTAGCTCATGTAATCACTGTCAACAGTTTTGTAATTATGCCGCACTTGAACCAGTCCATCTTGCAGCAAAGACTCCTGGTGCAACCTGTACACTTTGCGGTGACTGTCTTTCCATCTGTCCTAGAGGTTCGATAAAGTATAAATTTTCACATGTGCATCCTGATACAGCTCGTTGTCTCTGGCTTTTCCTGACAATATCACTTCATAGTATAACACTTGCTATTGCAAGAATCTGACACTCTAGTTATGGCATATCTAACCCTTTAATTGTTATTGCATAGCCTTTAGTAAGAAGGCATAGCACATACCCAAAACCGGGGTTGGTAGCCACGTCTACCACCCCCGGTCCCTGCAGTCTGCTGGAGAGCACCTCAGCAAGGCTGCTTGTTACTAATAGTCAATTCCCGCAGCCTTGATTGAACCACGATCCGTGGCATGGCAGGGGGTCACCCCATAGGTCATGCCGCACTCCGGGCAACGATCTTCCAACGTTGTCATCGGGAATGCTGTGCCACAGTGTTCACACACTATTGTCGTTTCCTCCGGCATAGCCATTGCGCTAAACCCCATCATCCTCAATTTGTCAACAACCTGGGTCCCAGACCCAAATCCTCCATCACATCCTTGATGCATATTCGCTTCTCCTTTATATCTGTTTTATCCTACAAGGTTTCCAGGGTCTCACCGGCCCTGATACGGTTACGTAATGCCAACAGGGTATTATCCAACTCTTCCAATGCAGCAAGGTTCTTACGCTCGCCATCACTTGAGGTGATAATCGAAGCAATACCTCCATTAGCAATGACAAGGCGCTTATCACCCATCAGGGCTAGGATTGGATCATGGGTTGCCATCAAAATGATCTTCTCCTCCTTAACCAGCAACTCCAAAGCTTTCTTACGATCAATACCGGCATTTTCTATCTCATCGATAAGCACGATCGGAGATTTGCTCAGTAACGCCATATCAGCAATCATTAACGCACGGGACTGGCCGCCGCTTAATGACGTTACCGGGGTGTCCGGTCGGAACTGCTCGCCGGCAAGTCGATTTGCCTGATCAATAATCCGCTCCGTCACTGCATCAGGATCTGAGACGAGTCGGCTTTCGGCATGCATCCGTACAAACTCTTCAACCGTCACGTCCATAACGAAGTTCATATTCTGTGAAAGCTGGGCAACCAGTTTGTGCTCCGTTGAAAAGCGCCATTTACTATCGGGTACCGCCCCATTGATAAGGATCTGTCGTCTTGTCGGTGTATCTCCTTGGGCAACCCACTCAATATCAGCAAGTAGCCGGCTCTTACCAGAGCCGGTCGGCCCAACAATACAAATAACCTCTCCGGGTGTCAGGGTTAGTTCAAGGTTTTCCGCCTGCCCCCCTTTGTTAATCCCCCCGATAATAGTCAAGCTCGTTACCTTGTCGGCTGGCTGCTCAAGGGTCACCATCGCCATGGCAAACTCTTCAAAGGAAACCCGAATCTGCTCCTGACTCATGCCAAGATCAAGCAACATGTCGGGATCGAGGCTCGTCAGGTAGTGCGCTATGCTCGTATCATCAGCTGGGAGAGTCAGTCCAAATGAACTGAAAAAATCCACAAAGTACGGGTACCGTTCGTGTACATCCGCAGTGCTCAGTTGTTCTATATCGTGTACGGTCATATCGATACCCCTCTAGACATCCATTTTACGTATGTTACCCGTTTGGTAGGCTTCACCAATGCGCGTTTCCCCCAGACAGTATGAGCAGAGCGCTGACGGCATCGAAAAACGCAGCTTACGCCCTTTTAGGGTTTCAATATCAGAGGCTCCTTCAAAAAGGGTCGTTAATTCGAAGGCCCCCTGGCCGGTGATTCCATTAATATGCATAATGACAGCTTTAGGGTTCACCTGTTTCACCCGGGCAGCAAAAACCTCCCGTTCCGCCTGGGAGACAATATCCCCCTTGGTGATAACCACAATGTCAGCCGACTTAAGCATCGGTCCGATCTTCCGCGGTGTATTAATACCACTCAAATTGTCAATAACACATACCGCCGTGATATCAGCAATATGCGGAGAGCAGCGATTACAGAGTCCTGCCGACTCACTGATCAGGTAATCGCAGTTATGCTCTTTCCCCCAATCAACACAGGCCTCAACGTTACTGACAAAATAGTGGTCTGGGCATAGAGAACCTGAAAGCCCCTTGCGAACCAACACCCCTTTTTGGGCATAGCGCAGGTCATCCTCGGTCATCAAACAATCGAACTTGACCACGCCAATGGCACGTTTTTTTGCCTGTAATGCTTCAATCACCCGTAAAATAACGGATGTTTTCCCTGAAGACGGTGGTCCTGAAACCGTAATAAATCGCATGGTACGCTCCCTATCCTTCATTCATCGACGTTTCGAACAGCAACGTGGTATGCTTGATAAGTGCCGGAATATCATTACTGTAGATAAAATCCCAGCCAACCCATTGCCAAGGGGTACCCGCCGGCAACTGATTATCGACATCGGTATGTAATGATGGGAACAGTCCCCGTTGTGCGAGAATTTCTCCAATCTCCTTACCAGCCAGAAAATCCCCAATCGGTTGCAGCTCAGCCTGTCTAGATTTCTTTGCCAGCATAAAAATCGGACTGATAATGGCGCCATCCTGCGGCCAGACAATTTCGAGACTCTTAACCATGGCAGCCATTTTCGTAAAGAAATACGGCATGATGGTGACTATCGGCTTTTCATCGGCAACCCGCTGGGCATTTTTGATCATCTGTGAGGGGTGCATTGACTTCAACATACTTTTCCCCAGCTTCCGAATACCCTCATCGCCATACTGACGGTAGATGGTCAGTAAAATCGCATTAAACAGATCAAAGTCTCCCACCGGCAACGCTACGTTCTGCGCAAACTCTGGCTTTAAAATATCAGCCCAGGTTCGCGGTACCGGACGATCACCCAACACCTCATGGTTAACCATAAATACCGCCGCAACGACCGAAAGAACACCATAGTCGCCTTTCGGATCTTTCAGCTTCAGCCCGTCGAAGTCCCGATTGACCTCCTTGGGGGTGATATCACAGTAAATCCCCTGATCCTTAAAGCGGCCGATGGTCTTTCGGTCAAAGAAGGTGTCAAACCCTGCGGACAAAAACAGGTCTGGCAGGTTACGCTCATCGTGTAACCCTGCAACATGTTCAGCCATCCAGTCAGCACCGACCGCAGCAGCCTCAAGCTTATAGCTGACCGACAATCCGGTCTGGGCGGTGTACCCTTCAATAAAGCGATCAAATCCTTCAAGCAGCGGAATACGAACAGGACAGGGGAGTAACCCTGCGACACTAATGTCACTATTTGCCCGCTCCGTCTGTTTCATGGTGACGTCGGCTTGGTCTGCCATCTCATCGATACGATGCTGAAGCAGTCCGATGAAGGTATCAATCCCATACCCCTTCATACCGGCAGCCCGCTCAATGGTCAGTACCCGACCAACTGCCAAGCGAACCGTAGGATCCTTGAGGTTTTCAAAGCCATTGGCCACCAACACCTCTAAAGTACAGGGCCAAGCGTCCACCAGTTGCTGTATTGTCATGGTCTTTTCAATTGTTGTCTGCATAGAACATCCTCCATACGCTCATCATGTTGATGACCGTACCATAGCCTAGCATACTGACAAATTCATTGACCAACGTCAAAGTCGACTTTTTTTATCAGGAACAATAAAACATAAAAAAACCGGGGCGACTAATGCCGCCCCGGCTGATGAATCACCCCGATGGATTATCCTAATGGACTGACCCGAACGGATCTTTTAATTCTTGTTTTGGCTTAAACATCAACTTCTTTGCACCACGGTTGTTCAAGTATTTCGGCAATTCGAGATCGATCTTGATAGGCACGTCAACTCCTGCCTTAGTCAATGCCTGACGAAGATAGGTTTCAGCCTTACCAGCATGCATACTTGCATCACCAAGAACCCGCATTGCTTCGGTTGGGTTATGGAAGCCGATTGAATTCTCTGCGCCAAAGAAAAGGTTCCGATAGAAGCCTTCTTCATAATGATTCTTCGCAAGATCATACAGTTTGCTATCAATTTTCTTTCCGGCAGCTTGCTGTTTATGGGTTAACTCGAACAATTTTGCAACCGTCGCAAGCTGATAACCGGAGCGAATATACTGGGAAACAGCACGATCCTGGATAGCAAACACTTGCTTACGCAGCCACTCAGGGGTCTCTGTATGGCATTGCTGACATGCCTTCAGATCATTCTTAAGCGGACTCATGATCCGGTGGTCAGATATTTTCTTGCTACCGACCTTGGTGTACGGCATATGGCAGTCCGCACAGGAAACCCCTGCCATCCAATGCACACTGTTGTTGGAGTACATTTCAAATTCCGGATGGCGGATATAAGCCATCTTAAATCCGGTTACGGCCTGTGTCCACTCACCATAGGATTTATCACTACGCATTTTCTTAATAATATTCTCAATGGTTATGTTACCCCAGGTACTTCCCTGCCATGGGAAGAACACATCCTGCGACTTCATATCCTTGTCTTTTGGAATCGTATAGGTCACATGGCACTGCGCACAAACCAAGCTACGTTTATCTTGATTGGTCAGCTTGTTCTGATCCACTTTCATGGCATCAAGCGCTTTGATTAACGTGAAACCACGGGATATCTTAAGATTCATACTACGATTATCGTGACAGTCAATACAGGCAACACCGGTCAATTGATGCTCTTTAGGAATCAAGTTAACCGCATCGTTGTATGGCATCGAGAAATACTCTTTCCCGTGCTTCTCTGCCAACTGGGGAGCATATGGGGTTTTACATGTTAGGCAGGCACCCCCACCTTTAACACGAGAAGGATCAATTTCCTTTTGGTCCTTCATCATGTGAACATGCCCACGTGGCTCATTATACTCGATACCAAACCCCCAACCATTAAAGAGTAGTGCTAAGAAAGGATACTCTGAAAGTTTATCAAAAGTCTCTCCACCGTCATTCCCCTTCTTATACTTACTTTTTCCAGCAGGTGTCGCCTCAGCCGTTTTTTTCCAAGTTTCATACTCCTCAGGGAAAGCCTTACCCCAGACCGCGGGGTCAACCGTACCATCTGGGATATTGTACCCACGTACCGGCTCTGGCTTACTTGGTGCACAGGATGCCAGCATCAGTCCGGCAGAAACTGTTACCAGCAGTGTAACCATCTTTGAACGTTTCATAATCTCCTCCTTGGTATTCATACGTACAAGAATTTATCGGGTCTCGATGGAACCAGTTCCGGTATGGGTCATACGACGATGACATTTCCAGCAGTCCCGGGATTGGTCCATCTGGGATACGAGGGTGCTATGGCATCTGATACAATTGGCCTTGACAACCTTGGCGCCATGATCAGACAGCTTGATCGGGTCGGGTACCTGACCTGAATAGAAGAACAGGACGTCCTTCATCCCGTCGATCGACTTCCATACGTAATGGACAAGGGGATGTCCGTTCGGCAGGTGGCAATCGACACATCGTAGACGCCGGTGAGCCCCGTTATGCATGAATGCCGTGTGCTGAGTTTCCATAACATGGCAACTGGCACAGAATTCAGGACTCTCACTCTTCTCGAGCAGCTTGGGGGGTCCCAACAGCACAAAGAGTCCCACCAGGGCCGCAACAACAACGACAATGGCTGTCGTTCGCAGCAGTTTGGCATTCATCGGGAACGTCATGGTTTCCTCCTAGTGTCGAACTATCGATACCGACGTCACTCTATACATCAATGACACCGTTTTATTCTGCCATGACTTTAGCGCGTCTAGTGCTTCCGCTACTTGACCAAAGTCAAAAAGAGACCGCCTGTTTTTGACGAATGTCAAATTACAGTAACTTAGACGTATATACGGCGAGCTATTCTCCCTTTAAGCATGCAAATAAAAAACTCCCGAATACCATTGACATGCCAGCAGACAGTTCCTATTATTACTATATAAAGGGGAGTAGTTATCGGCCATCCGGTCGACCCTATGTCGTCAATACGGTCAAAGACCCGGCATAGGGGCAGCTTCTGTCAACAAGACCTTTATCCGAACGCTTGAGCACCTTTGGATACTGGTCTTTTTTGTCATGACTATTAGAACAAACGAAAGGAGTTTTACCATGATATACGCAACACGTCGCATTGCAGTCCTGATGGTGGCGGTCCTCTGCTTTGGGGTTCCCCTGCTTGAACAGACTGCAGAGGCAAAAGCAGGCGGTGGCCGTTCATTTGGCAGTCGAGGCTCAAAAAGCTTTAGTCGTCCCCCGATGTCCCAACCGGGTGGCTTTCGGCAACCGCTCCAGCAACGCCCGACAGTACTGCCTACACCAGCACCATCAATGCCTCAAAGTGGTGGCTTCCTCCGCAGCCTTGCCGGTGGTATGATTGGTGGTATGCTTGGCGGAATGCTGTTCAGCAGCCTCGCTGGGGCAGGCCATGGTGGTTTGATGGGTGGTGGTGGCATCGGCCTACTCGACATCATCCTGCTTGCCGGTATCGGATACCTGATCTATCGCATGGTACGTAAGAACCGTTCGGATGACCGACCAGCTTCAGGACCAACCTATCAAGAAGTATATCAGGATGTACCGGTCACTCCAGCTGATGAACTTGAAACCGGCCTTGGTCACATTAGACAGGCTGACCCCGGGTTCTCCGCTGATCAATTTAAAGAACTGGCTCTGGATCTCTTCTTCAAGGTGCAAGGCGGTTGGATGCATCGTGATATGACCGTGCTGAGCCCATTAATGACTAATGAGATGGGACGTCAGTTCCAGCAGGATATTGATGGGCTTAAGGCTCAGGGACGTATCAACCGGCTCGAGAACATCGCCATTCGTAACGTAGAGCTCGTGGAGGCCTGGCAAGAGCTTGGTACTGACTATATAACCTGCCAGATTAAAGCCAGCCTACTTGACTACACCGTTGATGACAAAACCCAAGCGGTTATTGAAGGAAGTGAGACAACCCCGACAACCTTCGAGGAGTTTTGGACATTAGCCCGTCCGGTCGGAAGCCGTGACTGGAAACTTTCTGCCATAACCCAGCCATAAACGGAAAGGAGCCCGGTGAATACAATTACCGGGCTCCTTTCATCTTTCTTTTACTCGCCATCCTCTATTACGCTACATCACGCGCATACTCCGAATCAAAGTCAAACGCTGTCAACGCATCCCGTGACCAGATACCGGTCTCGACCCGCATATACGTCTGGAGCTCTGTCAAACTTTGTAAAATAGCCCCCTGCGCTTTGGGAAGCTCATGAGGGTCAATCTCAAGGGTCACGCTGCCATCATAGCTGGTATGTTTTAAATGATTAAGGAAACGGGTCAAAGGAAGGTAGCCATGCCCCGGGACCAGATGCTCACGATCAAAACCATAGTCAGAAAAGTGAATATTACGGATACGGCCACTTTCATAAAACTGGTAAAAGTCTGTAATAAAGTTTGAGATCGGAAGAGCGTCG
>JBLIZM010000233.1:0-4181 GCA_048859855.1 Trichlorobacter sp. | reverse complement strand
TCAACCGTCATTCCAGAGCGGAATGCATCACCAACATACCAAAGACGATCCGCATTCGGAATTTTAAGCTTTCCAAGCAGTAGTTCTTCTTCTTCAGCGGTTAAACGACGACGGGTGTCCGTTGCGAGATCGAATAGTTTAGAGTCAAGTCCACTCACCCCTATTTCTAGTGATCTGAGTGCTTTTTGTAGTGACTCTTTAAAGGTTCTACCAATCGACATAACTTCGCCAACCGATTTCATCTGCGTAGTCAGGGTTGCGTCAGCAGTCGGAAATTTCTCAAAAGTAAAGCGTGGTATTTTGGTTACAACATAGTCAATGGTCGGCTCGAAGCAGGCTGGCGTCTCTCGCGTAATATCATTTCTAATTTCGTCGAGGGTATAACCAACAGCAAGTTTGGCAGCAATCTTGGCTATCGGGAATCCGGTTGCCTTTGATGCGAGTGCTGACGAACGGGAAACACGTGGATTCATTTCAATAACAACCAGACGGCCATCGTTCGGATTAATGCCGAACTGAATATTTGACCCACCGGTATCTACACCAATTTCACGGATAATCTTTAGTGAGGCATCCCGGAGAATCTGGTATTCCTTATCCGTTAAAGTCTGCGCCGGTGCAACGGTGATTGAATCACCAGTATGAACACCCATTGGATCAAAGTTTTCAATCGAACAAATAATGACAACGTTATCAGCGGTATCACGCATAACTTCGAGTTCATATTCCTTCCAACCAATAACTGATTCCTCAACAAGAATCTCATTAGTTGGAGAAGCCTCGATACAGACCACTGCCATCCGCTGATATTCCTCCATGTTATAGGCAATACCGCCACCGGTACCACCAAGGGTAAAGGAAGGACGGATAATCGCAGGGAATCCAATTTCCTTGACAACTTCCATTGCCTCTTCACGGGAATGTGCCAAGCCCGAACGTGGAATACTGAGGCCAATTTTTTCCATAGCCTCTTTAAATAACGTACGGTCTTCAGCCTTCTTAATTGCAGGCAGCTTTGCGCCAATCAGCTCAACACCGAAACGATCCAACACACCCATTTCTGCAACACCAACGGCGGTGTTTAGTGCAGTCTGACCACCCAAGGTCGGCAACACTGCATCAGGGCGTTCTTTTTCAATAATTTTAGCCAAGACCTGCGGAGTGACCGGCTCGATATAGGTTCGATCAGCAAAATCCGGATCGGTCATAATGGTTGCTGGGTTACTGTTCAGCAATATAACCTCGTAGCCTTCCTCTTTTAGTGCTTTGCACGCCTGGGTACCCGAGTAATCAAATTCACAGGCCTGTCCAATAACAATCGGTCCGGCGCCAATGATCAGGATTTTTTTAATATCTGTTCTTTTAGGCATTTACACACCACTCCTTCAGGTAATTAACGAAATACAAAATAAACCGCTCCGGCTAAACAACAGCCCGCCCACAGGAAGTCGAGCTTAACAGGAACCCCCATGTACCACACGGCAAACGGTACAAAGACCAACAAACTGATAACCTCTTGAGTCACCTTGAGCTGCGGTAAGCTGAACGCTCCGGCAAAACCTATGCGATTTGCTGGCACCTGCAGCAGGTACTCGAAGAATGCAATACCCCAGGAAACCACGACTGCAATCAGCCAATGTCTTGACTGAAGATTCTTCAGATGAGCATACCATGCAAAGGTCATGAAAAGATTAGAGGCAATCAGTAATACGATTGTCCTCATACTGACGGTTCCCGTGCTTGATCAAGCTCTTGAACCCAGCCCTGCTCGAGCCCCGCGGCTTCCAACGCATCACAAGCCGCAGCATACTCATCTACTGATACCGAGCGCCCAAGGACTGGATGATCGACTGCTCGATGTGCAGGAAAGTACTGACTCATCACGGAAACATGTACGTCAGTACCAAACCGACTGCCAATCCACTCCAAAGTCTGTGCACTTCCTGCTAATTGCCCTGGCAATACCAAATGGCGTATAATCAAACCTCGGTGGGCAATTCCATTGTCATCAACCTGTAAATCACCCACCTGTTGATACATTAAATCAACTGCCTGGCGATTAATCGTGCGGTATCGATCCACACCAGATATAGCCATTGCCTGTGTATCATCAGCATATTTCATATCTGGCAGATAGATATCGACAACCCCATCAAGGAGCGCCAAAACATCCGGTGATTCGAAGCCACTGGTATTCCAGACCACTGGTATCCGAAGCCCCATGGGAACAGCTAACCAGAGTGCGGCAAGAATCTGTGCTGTCCAATGGGTTGGCGTAACAAAATTAAGGTTATGCACTCCCCGGTGCTGCAATGAAACCATCCGTTTCGCTAACTGGATCGTTGTCAGCACGTCACCAACCTGTTGCTGACTTATTGGATAGTTTTGACAGAACTGGCACGACAAGGTACATCCACTCAAAAAGACAGTGCCAGAACCATGCATACCACTGATTGGCGGTTCTTCACCGCGATGGACTGTCGCTGAAGCAATCTTTGGCTGTAGCCCACTCTTACACCGGCCAAGCTGACCTTTTATCCGGTTGACCCCACACTGATGGGGGCACAGAGAACAGGACTGCAGCATTCGATATCCCGTTCGAACTCGCTCAAACAATTCTCCGCTTGCATAGAGGTCAGGATAACGCATACTCCCCATTACCGCTGTTTAAACGCCTCCATCATTGCTACGAATCGTCCAAAGAGATACTGGGAATCATGAGGACCTGGTGATGCTTCAGGGTGATGCTGGACAGAGAAAACCGGTAGTGTACAGTGGCGAATACCTTCCACCGTCTGATCATTTAGGTTTTCGTGCCCCAGACAAGCATCATCTCCAAGACTTTCAAGGTCAACAGCGAAGCCATGGTTCTGCGATGTAATTTCAACTTTTCTCGTCGACAAGTCCATAACCGGCAAATTCGAGCCGTGATTACCAAACGGCAGCTTAATGGTTTTACCTCCGAGAGCTAATCCGAGCAACTGATGCCCAAGGCATATCCCAAAAACAGGTAGCTTACCAACGAGTTTTGCGATTTCCTGTTGAACCGTAACAAGCGGTTCGGGGTCACCAGGACCATTAGACAAAAAGACACCATCAGGCTTCAGTGCTAAAACCTCTTCAGCGGTAGTGGTCGCAGGGACAACCGTAACATCACAACCGGAGTCAACAAGACAGCGCAGGATGTTATACTTGATGCCAAAGTCAAACGCTACCACCTTATAGGGAAGTTTTTCACCAGCATGATCGGCATATCCCTGACCAAGATCCCATGTGCCTTGAGTCCATTGATATGGTGCAGCACAGCTCACACCACTCGCAAGGTCAAGACCTGCCATACTCGGTAGCGCACGTGCTTTTGCGACGAGTGAGGCATGATCGGTATCAACAGTAGAGATTACCCCGTTTTGGGATCCATGATCACGGAGATGTCGAGTTAATGCCCTGGTATCAATTCCTTCAATGCCAACCACACCATTTTCTTTCAGGTACGCAGCCAATGATTGGGTAGCACGGAAGTTCGATGGGAAATCAAGGTACTCACGGACAATAAATCCGGACAGAAAAAGCCCCCGGCTTTCGATATCCTCGGGATTTATCCCCGTATTGCCTATTTGGGGATACGTCATGGTGACCATCTGCCCTTTATATGAAGGGTCGGTCAACACTTCCTGATATCCAGTCATCGCCGTGTTAAATACAACTTCGCCGGTTACTTCACCGGTTGCTCCGAACGAGCGGCCTTCAAACACACGCCCATCTGCAAGGGCTAGAACTGCCTTCATAATCACGACTCCGTCTTGGTAGATAACTCAGTAATCAGCGACCTTCGTACACAACAGTACCGGCACGAACCGTTAATGCAGCAGCTCCTGTCATCGTTTCACCAAGCCACGGTGAATTCTTTGACTTACTCGCGAGCGAGTCTGCATCCACAACCCAGGTTTTATCAAGGTCAATAACCGTCACATCAGCAATAGCGCCTACCCTCAGTGTTCCCCGATTCAGGTTCAGAATGCGGGCAGGAGCACAGGTCATCTTTTCAATCAATTGCGGTAGTGTTAGCAGCCCATCACGTACCAACTGCAATGAAAGAGGCAGTGATGTTTCCAGACCGATGATACCGTTCATCGCCTCATTGAACTCCACGTCTTTCTCATCAATATGATGCGGAGCGTGGT
>JBLIZM010000232.1:0-2554 GCA_048859855.1 Trichlorobacter sp. | reverse complement strand
TTGTTGTTGTTGTTGTTGTTGTCACTTCAAGTTTAAGCCTCCTGACGCAGCCAATCCAACACGCGCATAATGCCGTAGATAAGAAGTATGGCCAAAGGGAACGGGGCAAAAACAGTCCAAACAAGAAGAAGATGCCAGTTGCGGACGAGGTCTTTGGTGCGCCACAAATACACAATAAACATAATGCCGAGGACCAAATAGCTAGTAAAAAGTAATAAGCCCATCACTCTCCCTCCCGCAACTCAAGCATGAACATCAGACTACACACGGCATGGGCCAAGTGGCTTTCGCCGCTCTCAGGGTCGGCAGCCTCGCCGCGCTGGTAGGCGTTAATGTGGCGCAGTGCGGCGTCCAGGTAACGGGTCTCGGCGCTCGCCACCTGACGCCAGTTGTCCCGGCCGTACTTCTCCGCGCCGAACGTCAGCACCTTAGCAACGGCCAACATGGCGTTAGGCGGAACAGCGCCCATCAGCGGCTTACCGGTGTCGTGCTTGCTGCCGGCGGGCTGGGCGTCTTCAACGCTGACGAACGGCTCGAAGGTTGGGATTGGGGTGAGTGCGGAAGCATCTCTGAATTGCTTTGACGGAAACCAAATCGACCCGAACCACACTCTCACATCGGCGTCAAAGACCTTATACCAACCTACCTCACCGGCACTACCCCACAGGTAGTGCGTCGCCCCTTCCGGCGCCTTGCTGAAATCAATACTCATCTTCTATCTCCTGCTAGTTAATGAACACCCACATCATACCACATAAAATATAGTATTCTAGCTTAAATAAATTTACCATCGGCCTATTGACTTCTGATTAAAAATATGCTAGACTCAACCCATCTTGAGACCCTCAAGACACAGGGACTGTGACGGGAGGGGATGAAGCGGGGCGTAAGCCCGCAAGCGAAATCCCCTCACCGGCACGAAGCGAAGAGTCATGACCGCCAGAAGCCCACAGCTCTATTTAAATTTCATTATCGGCAGCAGGGAGAAACTAGGGATTTCCTCTTTTTACTCTCCTTTCAACAACTTACGATGATACGGAAGGTCAGAAGGTTGCCGTGTACGGATGTGGAGAGGGATTCGCTTATGGGCTTCGCCCCGCTACTCCCTCCGCATAGATGAGAGTAGAACACAGACCCTTGTATCTTACGGCAGCATGGTCCGTTGCTGCCGTTTTTACTGCTTGACGCCTTAATACTACAGCGCTATATTGATTGAACTCAACCAGAGATAGGAGCGTAACTTGAACTTTGAACTTTACAGGGGCGACTGCCTCGACGTTATGAAAGACATACCGGACGGCAGCGTTGATCTTATTCTGACCGACCCTCCCTACGGCACAACCGCCTGCAAGTGGGATTCCATCATCCCGCTTGAGCCAATGTGGGAGCAGCTAAAGCGTATCATTAAGCCGAACGGGGCGATTGTCATGACTGCAGCGCAGCCGTTTACTAGCATCATTGGGGCTTCAAACGTCGATATGCTGCGCTATTCGTGGGTGTGGGAGAAATCCGCAGCCACAGGGCACCTTAATGCAAAGAAAATCCCAATGAAAAATCATGAAGATGTTTTGGTGTTTTACGGAAGGCAGCCAACGTACAACCCACAGGGCATTCAAAAATTCGGAAAAGTGACGCGGCGCGGCGGCAATGGGGGGTGCTATGGTGATAGTGGGCGTGAAAACCTACAAGAATTCACAAACTACCCGCGAACAATTCAGAAATTCGCAAGCGAAAGCAAGACGGTCCACCCAACCCAAAAACCGGTCGCCCTCATGGAGTATCTGATAAAGACCTACACCAACGAAGGCGAGACTGTGCTGGATTTCACGATGGGTAGCGGCACAACCGGCGAGGCTTGTGCAAACACTGGGCGGAAGTTTATCGGCATTGAGCTTGATCGCGATTACTACCACATAGCAAGAAAGCGGATTGCCGAAGCGTACAAAACAAAGGCCCCATAACGGGGCCTTTTCGCTACTAAGCTAATATTCTGTTATATTATTACAGTTTCTTTGTATTGTTATAACATAACATCTTTGCACACCGTTACGCGTATAGTAGTTGTTACCGGTAACATGAAATCGGGTATTGACGCCTTAATACTACAGCGCTATATTGGCGGGACTTAACCAGAGATAGGAGATATTGATATGGCAAAGTACAACGTGGAAGATTTTCGGGATTGGGGTCTTGAGAAAGCTGCTAAAGCCGGAGAAGGCAGGTACGTTCTGGCCCGACCTGAAAATTATAAGTTCGATAGCTGGCGATACAGACTGAAATTGGCGTGGCTCGTTCTCGTCGGGCGATATGACGCCATCGAATGGGCAGACGGGCAGTGAAACAACAAGGCCCCATAACGGGGCCTTTTTCATTTGCTCTGGTACACCTCACGCACCTTCCCCAGCCACTGATCGTCCTTGTCCGTCTTGGTGGACTTCACCACACACTCGGCAACCCGGAAGAAGGCCCAGGCGATCATCTGCTCGCTGGCGAGCGTCACCAGGAGCCGAGTCAAGAAGGCGGTCAAGCCCTTCACTAACAATCCGATTACGAA
>JBLIZM010000231.1:0-7433 GCA_048859855.1 Trichlorobacter sp. | reverse complement strand
GTTTTGCCAAGCTGTTGACCCTTTTTTACACGGTCCCTCATCCGGCTCGTGGGGTTATGACAGGGGCCGTGGTCGGTACTGATGTCTCGATGGGTGAGGGCTGTAGTGTTTATCCTGGTGCGGTTGTTGGTGATCGCGCTTTAATTGGTCAGCGAGTAATTATACACCCTGGCGCGGTCATTTATCCAGGCGTGACTATTGGTGATGATACCGTCATTCACGCCAATGTTGTTATTCGGGAACGCTGCCGTGTTGGCAATCGCTGCGTGGTGCAACCTGGTGCGGTTATTGGTAGTGATGGTTTTGGATATGCCCCTGATGGGCAGGGATATTACGCGATTCCTCAGATTGGTATCGTCGTATTAGAGGATGATGTTGAAATTGGGGCTAATACGACCATCGACCGTGCTGCGCTTGAAGAAACCCGTATCCGTCGCGGAACCAAGCTGGATAATCTGGTACAGGTCGCCCATAATTGTCAGATCGGCGAAAACTGCATGATTGTTTCGCAGGTTGGCATTGCCGGCAGTAGTAAAATTGGAAATCATGTGACCCTTGCCGGGCAGGTTGGGGTGGTTGGCCATATTACCATTGGTGACAATGTGGTGGTCGGAGCGCAGTCCGGTGTTTCTGGTGGTCTTGCAGCAAACGGCTATTATAGTGGAACACCGGCTATGGAACATCGTGACTGGTTGAAAGCTATGGGCGTTATACCTAAACTTCCGGATCTGCGTAAGAGAATCGCTGAGCTTGAAAAACGTATCAGTGCACTTGAACTAGAGGAGTAACAGTATGGACGTCACACTGCCACTGACCGTTACTGATATTATGAAGATATTGCCCCATCGCTATCCCTTTTTGCTGGTTGACCGGATTATTGAACTTGAGCAGGGAAAACGGTGTGTTGGTATTAAAAATGTTACGGTTAATGAGCCGTTTTTCCCAGGTCACTTCCCCGGGCACCCGGTAATGCCTGGAGTACTTATTGTTGAGGCTATGGCGCAGGTGGCCGGTATCATGGCATACCTTGCCTCCGACGAAGACACCAGAAAAAAAGTTAGTTATTTTATAGCAATAGATAATGCGAAGTTTCGTAAGCCGGTGCAGCCTGGTGACCAATTACGAATTGAGGTTTCAACGACCATGAACCGTCGGGGTATCTGGGGCGTTGCGGCTCAGGTTTTTGTTGATGGCACCTTGGTAACGGAAGCTGACTTGAAAGCAACATTTGCATCTGTTGAGTAAAGAAAGGTTTTTTCATGGCTATTCATCCGACTGCCATTGTTCATCCCAATTCTTCTATTGCTGATGATGCTGAAATCGGGCCATACGTCATTATCGAAGAAAACGTCACCATTGGGCGGGGTACCACCATTGGCCCCCATACCGTTATTGGCCGCTGGACAGAAATTGGTGAGAACAATGCCATCTTTCATATGGCATCAGTTGGTGTTGCTCCTCAGGATCTCAAGTATAAGGGAGAAGCCTGCTGGACCAGAATCGGTAATGGCAACCTGATTCGTGAGTTTGCCACCATTCATAGGGGAACGGTAACTGGTTGCTCGGAAACGGTAATTGGTAACAATAACCTTTTCATGGCTTATTCCCATGTTGCGCATGACTGTCGTATTGGCAATGAGGTCGTAATGGCGAACGCGGCGACGCTTGCTGGGCATGTTGTTGTTCAGGACTGTGTCATTATCGGGGGGCTCTCTGCCATCCATCAGTTTGTTACAATCGGCTCCTATGTCATGCTTGGCGGGGGAAGTCTTGTCAGCAATGATGTGCCGCCATTTATGATCGTTACAACCGAAGGGCGTGACGCCAAGCTTCGTGGCTTGAATCTCGTTGGTTTAAAGCGCAGAGGCTTTAGTGATGCAACGATTGCAAACCTGAAAAAGGCGTATCGTGTTCTTTATTTTTCAGGTCTGAGGCAAGCAGAAGCACTTGACTCCCTTAAGGCGGACTATCCGGATTGTCCTGAAGTGATGCAACTGGTCACGTTCATTGAGTCGTCGGAGCGGGGCGTATGCAAAGGGTAGGACAGCGGTAAGATGACAACCGGTTCTGTAGTATCTCAACAGCCTGCTCCAGAGAATGTGTCACAAGCCGTATCCGGTGAGGTTAAGCCAAAGCGTGTCATGATTGTCGCGGGTGAGGCTTCTGGTGATGCCTATGGTGGTGCACTCGTTCAGTCTGTTCACCGGCGTGATCCTTCGGTCTCTTTCTTTGGCATCGGTGGCAAGAGCATGGCTGAGTCGGGAGTAACGATACTGCATGACTGCAGTGAGCTTGCCGTGGTAGGTATTGTCGAGGTTATCAAGCATTTCAAAGTGATATCTACTGCATTCAAGGAACTCTCCCACCATTTACGAACCAATCCTCCAGATCTATTGGTCCTCATTGATTATCCAGGGTTTAACCTCCGCCTGGCTGCCATAGCTAAACGGGCAGGAGTTAAGGTGCTGTACTATATCTCCCCGCAAATTTGGGCCTGGAAAAAGGGGCGTATCAAAAAGATTAAGCAAATTGTTGACCATATGGCGGTTATTCTGCCGTTTGAAGCACAGTATTATGAAAAAGAAAAAATTCCAGTCAGCTTTGTGGGACATCCGCTGCTGGACATGGTGAAGATGACATTATCCCATGATGAGGCGGCGATCTGTCTTGGGATTAATCCACAGCGCACAACGATTGGGTTGTTCCCTGGGGGGCGGCAAAGTGAAGTAACCCGGATGCTGCCGGTGCTGGTCAAAGCTGCGAAACTGCTGAAAGAGAAGATGCCTGATGTGCAGTTTATTTTGCCGGTGGCCTCTACACTCACGGAAGCGGATATGCTGCCCCATCTTGGGGCGTTTGCCGAAGATGTCTTGATGACCCATGGTGAAATTCATACGGTCATGCGTGCCTGCGATGCGATTGTATCAGTGTCGGGGACGGTAACCCTTGAAGTGGCTCTGGTTGGTACCCCTCAGGTTATCGTCTATCGCCTCTCACCAATCACGTACTACCTTGCCCGTCTGCTGGTTGATGTACCCTTTATCGGCTTGTGTAACATCGTTGCCGGAGAGCAGGTTGCGAAAGAGCTGATTCAAGATCAAGCTTCTCCTGAAGCAATTGCTGAGGAAATCCTACGGTTAGTGCGTGATAAAGTATATCGCGCCACAATTACACAAAAACTATCCGAAATTCCGGAAAAGCTTGGTGCGCCAGGTGCACACGAACGGCTAGCGGAACAACTACTATCAATGGTATATTCATAACCATGCATCCAACTCTTAAACGTACCCTGTCATATTTCATCCGATACTGGTGGCTGCTTGTTGTCTCAAGTGTCTTTTCACTGATTGTCGGTGTAACCGACGCTGGATTTGCCTATCTGGTTGAGCCGGTCCTGAAGCGAATGTTCAGCGGTCACGACACGCTAATCTTCTGGCTAGTCCCCCTTGGTATCATTGTGTTGTTTCTCGTACGGGGTGGGTCTCGGTATATCTATGATACCACCATCAAGCTTGCGGGGCAGAAGGCGGTTCAGGATATTCGTGACGAGTTTTATCGTATTACGATTCATCAGGACATGGCCTTCTATCACAAACAGTCAACCGGTGACCTGATGTCGCGTATGACCAATGATATCACCACTATGCAAGAGGGGCTTGGGCAGGTCGTTACCGGAATTTTCCGTGATATCATTTCCTTAGTGTCGCTGCTGGGAGTTGTTTTTTACCGTAACTGGCAACTGGCGTTAATTACGTTTCTGGTATTTCCGTTAACCATCTATCCTGCTCAGTGGATTGGTAAAAAAATAAAGAAATCTGCAACACGAAGCCTTGATGTTATGGGTGGGCTTGGCAGCACCATGCAGGAGAGCTTTTCAGGGGTTAAGGTCATCAAGGCGTTTGGTCTTGAAAAGACCAGTGTTGAACGGTTTGAGTCGGAAAACCTGCGGTATCTGGACCAACTGTATAAGTATATAAAGTATTCATCCCTTGCGACCCCCGTGACTGAGATGATTATCTCAATCGGTATTGCAGCGGTTATTTATTTTGGGGGGTATCAGGTCCTTTCCGGAAAGATGACCCCTTCTGAATTGTTTTCATTTATTACCGCGATGATAATGCTGTTTACCCCGCTTAAGAAGCTTCAGGGTTCCTATAATGTTTTGCAGCGCTCTGCCGGAGCCGCAGAGCGGGTGTTTCAGACAATGGATGCCCAGCGCACCATAACCGATGCGCCGGATGCAATCGATATTGGTAGAGCCCAAGGAGCTGTTTTCTTTGATGGGGTCAGCTTTCGCTATGATGTTGACCCGGTAATCAACTCAGTTTCTTTTTCTGTTGCACCAGGGCAAATGGTGGCGCTGGTTGGGCCGTCCGGCAGCGGTAAGTCGACCCTGGCCTCCTTGTTACTACGCTTTTACGATGTGACGTCCGGTCGAATTTTACTTGATGGGCATGACATCCGGTCCATCAGTCTCGAGTCTCTCAATAAGCAATTTGCCCTGGTTGATCAGGAAACAACATTGTTCCATGACACCATAGCGAATAATATCAGATATGGCTGTCCAACAGCCACGGATGAAGAAGTAGAAGCTGCTGCGCAGGCGGCCTATGCCCACGAGTTTATCCTTGGGCTTCCTTTGGGATACCAGACATCAATAGGTGATCGTGGGCTTCGTTTGTCAGGTGGTCAGCGTCAACGTATTTGTATTGCGCGCGCGTTGCTCAAGAATGCCCCGATTCTGATTCTTGATGAGGCGACCAGTGCGCTTGATACCGAAAGTGAAAAGATGGTGCAGCAGGCCCTTGACAACCTGATGCGTAACCGGACAACCTTCGTGATCGCCCATCGATTGTCGACAGTGCAGCACGCTGACATCATCGTTGTTTTGGAGCAGGGGGTTGTTGTTGAGGTTGGTGCTCACGACGATTTAGTTGAGGGGAGTGGCCTGTATAGTCGTCTGCACTCGCTTCAATTCAGCGATACGATAGAACAGGTGGCTTCACCATCATGAAGCGGTTTCTGTGGCGCCTTCAAGCGTTATTCCTGCAAGGTGTTATCTGGCTCCTGTCATGGGTGCCTGCGGCGATAACCCCCTGGGCAGGTCGACGGCTTGGTCAGATTTTTATGCTGATTGCGCCCAAACGGGTTGCTATTGCAGAAGATAATGTCACACAGGTTGCCGGCTTTATAAGTGGGCACCCGCTGTGGGGTGGTGGGGCTGTGGATGCAAAACAGATTGCTCGGGGGATGTTTTATCACCTTGGACAATCGGTTGTTGAAATCGGCCAGCTCTACTACGGGCGTGCCGGATATTTGGTTACTGCGATAGAGCTGCGTGGTGTTGAGCATTATCAGCAGGCAAAAGAGAAGGGAGCAGGGGTTCTCTTGCTCACCGGGCATTGTGGTAACTGGGAAGTGGTTGGTACTGCCTTTAGTATGTTGTTTAAGACCGGTCTGTCGGTGGTTGCCCGTAAACAAAACAATCCGTATCTGAACGATTTTATTGAACAGGTCAGGCAGCGCTACAACAACACGGTTATCTATAAGCAAAACGCAGTACGGGGACTTTTAAGTGTAACGCGCTCTGCGGGGATTGCGGTACTCCTTGTTGATCAAGCACTCAAGCCAGAGGAAGGTGGAGTTCTGGTGCCGTTTCTGGGACGTCCTGCCTGGACAGCGCGAACCCCGGTGGTGGTAGCCCGAAAAACCGGCGTTGCGGTGGTTCCTGCTTTCTCCTTTCGAGAAGGGGATCATCACGTTATAGAGTTTCATCCGGAGCTGCATTTTAGCCAAGGGGATGACGAGGCTGCGTTGGCGGCTGATGTGGCCTTGTATTCACAGGCGCTGGAAGCGTTTGTAGTCGCCCACCCAACCAATTGGTTTTGGCTGCATAAACGATGGAAAGATTATTGCTAACCTGATGGGGAGGGGCACGTATGTTCTACTTCATATATAACCTGCTGCTCCTTGTTCTAGCACCCTGCATCATCTGCTATCACTGGTATCGTTCCTATTCCCGCAAGCGCCCTGCTGCATTTTCTGAGCGATTTGTCATTACCCTGCCACAAGGATTGCCAGAGGACACCCGCCCACGGATTTGGATTCATGCTGTTTCTGTTGGAGAAGTCATCGCCTCTCGTCCCTTGCTATTGGCACTCAGATTGGAGTATCCCGGTCATTGTCTCATTATGACGACCATGACAGAGACCGGACGATCTGTTGCAGCCTCCTATCCTGTGGATGCCCTCTACTACATCCCCTTTGATTTTACCTGGTCTGTCAGACGCTTTATTACGGTAATCAATCCCGAATTGGTCATTATCATGGAAACGGAACTATGGCCGAATCTCAATCGGGAACTGTTGTCCCGAAATATTCCGCTGGTACTTGCCAATGGTCGGATTTCCGATAGTTCCTTTGCGGGATATCGACGACTCCGTTGGTTTTTTACCCATGCGCTTGCACCGTTTTCACGGATTTGTGTTCAGACAGTCCAGGATGCGGAACGGTTTATAGCCATCGGTGGAGCAGAGCATACCGTTGTGGTAACAGGAAACCTGAAGTACGACATTCCGTATGGAAAAACATCGGTGGAGCAGCGCCATGACCTACGTGCCCGGTTCGGCCTTGATGACGCCAGCTGTATTGTTACCGCAGGGAGTACTCATGCGGGTGAAGAACAGCTGGTATTGGAGGCGTTTGAACAATGTCGTCGTATCGGTAAGGCGGTGCAGCTTGTATTGGTTCCCCGGCATCCGGAGCGGATTGAGTCGGTGGTATCAGTGGTTTTAGAAGCGGGATTTCGTGCGGTTCGACGCTCCCAGCTCGGTTCTGGAGCTCCTTTGCTAAATGATACCGATGTGTTAGTGGTTGATACCGTTGGTGAGCTTATGGACTTTTACCGGCTTGCTGATCTTGCGATTGTTGGCGGTAGCCTGGTGGCCCATGGGGGGCATAATATTCTTGAGCCGATAGCTGTTGGAGTTTGTGTGGTCTTTGGCCAACACATGGAAAACTTCCGTGAAGTGGCGGCACTTGCACGGCACTATCAGGCAGGGGAGCAGGTCACGGTGGATACCCTGGCGGAAACGGTCTGCCACCTGGTTGCTGACCGTTCGTTGCGTGATAGGGTTGCGGTACAGGGACTGCATCTGATGGAGCAACAGGGGGGGGCGGTTACTCGACACCTTTCTGAAATCCGAAGCGTATACCGGAGCTCATGATGCAGAATATGATAACAACACTCTGGTATGCTGTGTCACGGACGTGGGCGCAACAGCTGCTCTTTCTGCTTCTGGTTCCCTTTTCCCGTATCTATAGTGCCATTATGAGGCTGCGCGCGCTCGGGTATCGCATCGGTGTACTTCGTCAGAACCGCTTGCCGGTGCCGGTGCTGTCGGTTGGCAACCTCGTTGCCGACGGCACCGCCA
>JBLIZM010000230.1:0-2010 GCA_048859855.1 Trichlorobacter sp. | reverse complement strand
GCCTCTGGTAATTGGAGAACTGCCCCTTCCCCTCCCACAGCAGAGATTCAACGCAATGGTAAAGAGGCTGCTATTCAGGAAGTGAATAGTGTGCTCAATAAGGATTACTTTGCAAGTAACAGGTTAGTGTATTTCTACAATAACGTAGATTACGTTTCTGGTCTTGAATACGGTAATCCTGCTTACACTAATCCTGCCGCCCCTTTCTCTGCTCAAGCTCCTGCTGGCATGGTTAGGATTAACATCAAGGATGCATTGGTATGAGTGACAGTATTATCCGACAAGTTTTAGAAACTCAGCTGAAGACATTGTGTTCTGCTTTCACTCCTCCACTGCCCATTGCTTATCAGAATGTGGCGTTCACCCCAAAAGTTGGTGTGGCATATGCACAATGCTATATTCTTCCAGCAAAGACACGAGACCCGTCGATTGGTGATAGACATAGCAGAAAAACAGGAGTGTTTCAAGTTAGTTTATGTTTTCCTGTCAATGACGGGAATGCAAAGATTGAAGCAGCGAAAGACAGTATTGAGAATTTCTTCTACAGAGGTAGAAGTTTTGAGAAGAATGGTAAGTGGGTGAGTATTGATAGTACACCGAGTAGCACATCTGCTTCAGTTCAAAATGGATGGTATGTGTTACACATATCAATTGATTACAGGATGGAAGTGTTCAGATAATTCCATTCTTCTAAAAGGAGAAATATATGCCGATTCCATCTGGCGTAGAAACCCGGTTGACTATCGGGAAAGAAACTGTTTGGGGTGTTAAGCCGCTGGCTTCTGCTGGTAAGCTCACTCGTCGTACCACTGTCACTCTTGACCTGGCTCGTGACACTTTTGAGTCTGCTGAAATTATCTCTACCGCGCAAACACAAGATATGCGTCTGGGTAGCGATAACATTAGCGGCACGCTGAATGCTGAGCTTTCTTGCGGCACCTACCAAGACCTGTTTGCTGCGGCTTTCCGTGGCCCGTGGTTTACCGGAGCATCCCTCGCCGCATCCACTGACATTGAATTTGTAGCACCTAACAAGATGGTGCGTACGGCAGGTAGCTTCCTGACTGATGATTTCAAGATTGGTACTGCTGTAGATGTTTCTGGGGCAACCAATCCAGAGAATAACGGCCGATTTGTTATCAGCAATGTTACTGCACTTGAGCTTACTGTGCAAGTGAATGTTTCCAACACTGTTGCTATGCCGTTTGTCAACGAAGCTGCTGGTGCTGCTGTCACTATCACCACTGCCGGTAAATTGCTGATTGTACCTCTGAGTGGTCGTACTAATGACAGTTTCACGATTGAAAAGTACTACGAAACTATCAACTTGAGTGAAGTGTACACCGGTAACAAGATCAGTACCATTGGCTTTAACTTTGCCCCGAACGCGATGGCAACGGTTGCTTTCGGGTTGATGGGTAGAGCTGCCGAGTCTAATGCTGGTCCGTATTTCGTTAATCCAACAGCTAATACGCTCACCAGTGTGCTTGCTGGCACTAAGGGCAGTCTGTTCATTGGTGGACAACGTATTGCCACTGTCACAGGTCTTACTATCGACCAGACTGGTAACATGGAAACTGGTCAAGTGATTGGTGATCGCCAAACTCCTGATGTGTTCCTTGGTCGTTTCACTGCAAGTGGTCAATTCACTGCATATTTTGAGAATAACGATCTGTGGGAAAAATTCAAGGATGAGGAAGAACTCACTATCACAATGAAGATGGAAGGTGATGGCCTGGAAGGCATGCTGTTTACCCTCCCTCGTGTGAAACTTGGTGGTGCAGGTAAGGACGATAAGGAAGTAGGTGGTATTATCCAGACTGTTCCGTTTACTGCTCTTCTGTACACTGGCACTGGCCCGTTGCATCGTACTACCATGGTGCTGCAAGACTTTACTCTGTAATATATTGACAATTTAACTAACACGTTCCCTCCGCTTAGGAGGGGACTTTCTAATGAAAGAGGTGAAAACATGGGCTTCGATATTCGCAAACTGGACACTAAGGCTGC
>JBLIZM010000229.1:0-3501 GCA_048859855.1 Trichlorobacter sp. | reverse complement strand
TTGAACGGGAGATTTCTTTTGAGCAGATTGTGCTTGCTCTTGAGGGAGATGGACTTCGTGATATCTTGCAACGCCCAAATGAGCCCAAATATCCGAATCAGCGGATTCTTGTCGTTTCTTTAGATGGTTACATCTATCTTGTGCCTTTTGTTGAGGAAGCAGATTATTACTTTTTGAAAACAATTATTCCCAGCCGTAAAGCAACCAAGGAGTATCTGGGAGGAGTGGAAAATGAGAAAATTTGATCAATACGAAGAAGACATTCTTGATTCATATGAAAAGGGCCAACTGATTTCGACTGCACCATCCAAGGTTGAAGTTAATGAATTTAAAGCTGCTGCACAATCCACCTCCCTTAAAAATCGTCGCGTCAACATTCGTTTGTCGTCACCTGATTTAATGGACATTCAGGCACGGGCGCTTGAAGATGGAGTTCCATATCCGACACTGATCGCCAGCGTCCTTCACAAATATGTCAGTGGAAGGTTGGTTGAAACTCCTTCACATCTGACAATGCGTTCAACTGGTCGTACTAAAAAATTGAGGGGTGGTTTGAACGGGTAACCACTGTCCCCATCGTGTCCCCAAGCAAACTGATTTTAACTCGACGTAACTGGACTGAATCGGACTGACACAAGACAGAAAGTCGGGTTAAGATTATAGAAACAATGGATATTTTCGGTTAAATACAAAACATGCTGAAATTGCTGACCATTTTCGAATCCCGTTTCCCGCTCCAAACAATATCGAAGGGCTAGCTCAAAAAGCTAGCCCTTTTTGTTTGTCTAATGTCTAATTTTGCATACTTGTTGTAAGTTGTCGTTGTAGTGGTCGACGTATTAATCCAACATGTGGAGCGGAAGATGCTCCATCACTTGAGAGAAAGCAAGTGTGCCGGTGTACAAAGCTTAATCCTCCGCACATTGCTGCGCGAAGATGGCTGAACCTCCGGAAAATTTTCAAGTCGTTTAATGACATGATGTCTTTTTATCTCAGAATTAACGGACCATTGCGGCTCATCAACTATTCAACGTGGAACACTACTGACATTAGGGTATGAACAACTGGCAGTATAAATTGCAATCAATACGGTTTTATTGTACTTTTAGATTATGACCTTTGAAGCAGACAAAACCATCGCCTATTGGGCTGAAAGCTCCGCATACGATCTGGAGACCGGCGCGACCCTGCTGCGCTCCAAGAAATACCGTATGCCCTGTTCTTTGGTCATCTTGCCATCGAGAAGATTCTGAAGGCGCTGGTGGTGAAGCATACCGGCACCCATGCCCCCTACTCCCATTCTCTGGTCATGCTGGCAAAGAAGACCGGCTTTGCAATACCTGACGAAATGTTCGACCAGTTGGCAGAGTTCATGGAGTTCCACACAGAATCACGGTATCCTGATGTGAAGATGGATTTTTACCAGAAATGCACCAAGGAGTTTGCTGCTGAGAAGTACAAAGAGATCAAGAAGGTTTACAAATGGTTACGCAAGAAATCAGAGATATAGTCATCAGACTGGTAGATGCCGTATCAACAAGGGGAGTCCATGTTGACAAGGCCCTTTTGTACGGCTCATTTGCAACCGGCAAACAGACTGCTGACAGTGACCTTGATATAGCCATTATCTCCAATGACTTTGGCAGGGATAGGTTCAATGAAGGCAAGATGTTGATGCAGCTTGCCTGGCGGATTGATGCCAGACTCCATCCGGTGCCTGTGTCAGCAGATTCGTACAAGAATGATACGTGGGTTCCCCTGATTCACGAAATACGTGAACACGGGGTAGAGGTAGCCTGAAATACTTTCACCCAGCTTTCACCAACTGGATGACTTTCACCATATTTTGATGGACTTAAACAGACGTTGGTCAGCGAGCTAGAATGCGGAAATCACTTCAAATAAGTGGTTTTATGATTTTGTACACTGTTAACCGGCAGTCTTCGAATCCCGTTTCCCGCTCCAAGCAATATCGAAGGGCTAGCTCAAAAAGCTAGCCCTTTTTGTTTTTAGATAAGCACACATTAAGCACTTTGCTAATGAACTTTCATGTCTTTTGATGCACAAACTAAAGCGGCTTTCGATACACTGAACTACTCAAATGCGTGTGGTTCACATCTAATAATCAAGAGGTTAGCCAAATCAGGCTCGACCTTTTTGCATCTGCTTTCTGTATCGGTTGTAGGTCTTGATACCCCAGCTATTGACCTTCTTCAGAATCTTCCAATTTTAGATATACCTTGCGGGCAACAGCTTCCTCAACACCAGCCCTTATTGCTGCCCTGTAGGCTGTGAGCCTGTAGGCATGATCCTCAACTACCCCCGCCATTACAAAATCATGAAAAGGGGCATCGGTTTCCTTACCCTCTACTTCTATGGTTGGCTCTGGTTTCATCTCTAGCCCCACCCATCATCTCATAAATAAAAAGCCCCATACCGTTACGTATGAGGCTTTCAATTTCTATTGTCTCAGTTAGCCGTGCAGTGCTCTCATGACTGCTTCAGGCTCACGGTCAATTACCTGTAGCAGTATTCTTGCCGGGCCTTCAGGATGGCGTACCCCTTGCTCCCAATTGCGTACTGTGCGAGTGCTCAGACCGAACAGGGCTGCAAACCTGTCCTGAGACAAGCCAAGTTTTTCTCTCAGGTGGGTAATGCTGATGTCTGCAACTTGTACCTGATGGGTAACACCACGGCTTGAATCCCCCTCAGCGTATGCAAGCGCATCATCCAGCCCAGCCATAATCTTTTCAAAAGCTATACGTGCCATTTTCTCACTCTCCGTACTTGCGGGCTAGCATCTTCGCAGCATTACCAAGCATGGTTACTTCCGCTCGTGTCAGGTTAGCTTGCTCGTTTTTGGCAAACACTGCTAGCAAAAACACAGGAACCAGCTCATTGTGAAAATAGTAGATGATCCTTACACCGCCGCTTTTACCACGGCCACCAATAGCAAAACGAACCTTGAGGATTCCGCCACCACCAGAGATAACATTCCCACACTCCGGGTTGGCTGCAATCATATTGATTGCCTCCATTCTCTCGGAATCGCTCATACACGCCTTTGCATCGGTTACGAACGAGGCGGTCTCAACAACAGTTATCAAATCCTGCTTCATTTGTATTGTACCTCAATGGGGTATATTTTCAAGAAAAATATACGGAATGTCACTGGGCATATATACCACGGGTAACACCTGCCGGTCATGCTTAATACTCAGCCCTCAATAGCTTGACGATAGCTTTTGACATTGACCTTCCCCCTTAGAATTGAGCCATTGCAAACTGAGTGATTTCACATATCCTCGATTACTGTTAGGTGACACAATTTTGTTAGTCATCTTTGAATACATTTGTACGTTGAATATAATGATATCACCACAGGCAGTTACTTCGTTTTGTTTGAAGTGTTTTGAAATAATGATGACAATAGGCACACATTTCGTTATTATTAGTGCATGAAAGCATTTCGCTGGAACCATGATAAAAACAATCAGCTTA
>JBLIZM010000228.1:0-2459 GCA_048859855.1 Trichlorobacter sp. | reverse complement strand
CTCGCCGCCAGCAGATAGCTGACTTCTTTGATGTTGGCGCGAACGGCGTCTGCCACGCCTTGTTCCCAGAAAAAGGGTTTATTCGCCCAGGCAACACCGTCATCATGGGCGACTCCCACACCTGTACCCACGGCGCATTTGGTGCATTTGCCGCCGGCGTTGGCACCACTGACCTCGAGGTTGGCATCCTTAAAGGGGTTTGTGCATTCCGTGAGCCAAAAACCATTCGGGTCAACGTTAACGGCACGCTACCGAAGGGGGTCTATGCCAAGGACGTTGTTTTAACGATGATCGGTATGATCGGCGTTAACGGTGCGACCGACCGGGTTATTGAATTCCGCGGTTCTACTGTTGATGCAATGACCATGGAATCCAGGATGACCTTGTGCAATATGGCTATTGAGGCGGGTGGCACCTCAGGCATCTGTATGCCGGACATGACAACCGTAGAATACCTCTGGCCGTTCATCCAAAACGACTTCACAAATAAAGAGGCTGCGCTGGCTGAGTATCGTCAATGGGCATCAGATGATGATGCTGCCTATGACAAGACTGTCGAGATTGATGCAACCACGCTGGTGCCAGTAGCAACTTATGGATACAAACCGGACCAGGTAAAAGCCGTCAGTGAACTTCCCGAAACCCGTATTGACCAGGTATATCTGGGATCCTGCACTAACGGACGACTAGAAGATCTCCGGATTGCAGCTTCAATCCTCAAGGGGAACAAGCTTGCACCCAATGTTCGGGGAATTCTTTCGCCAGCCACCCCAAAAATCTATCGTGATGCCATGAAAGAGGGGATTATCGATATTTTCCTGGATGCAGGCTTCTGTGTCACCAACTCAACGTGCGGAGCATGCCTTGGCATGAGTAATGGTGTTTTGGCTGACGGTGAAGTGTGTGCCTCCACCACCAATCGTAACTTTAACGGTCGGATGGGTAAAGGTGGCATGGTTCATCTAATGTCCCCAGCAACTGCAGCTGCTACGGCAATCGAAGGTAAATTAGCCGATCCGCGCCGGTATCTGGCATAACAAGAACGACAAAGGAGCTAAACATGAAAAACTTTGGTGGCCCGGCAATCTTTCTTGATCGGGCAGATATAAACACTGACGAGATTATTCCCGCTAAGTACTTGACTGAAATTACAAAGCAGGATCTGAAGCCCTATATCCTCGAAGACTTAAAGCTCGAAGGGTTTGACCCAAAATCTGACACACTCAAAACTGCCCGGGTTGTTGTTTCTCGTGAAAACTTCGGTTGCGGATCATCTCGAGAGCATGCCCCCTGGGTATTTGAGGTAAATGATATTACCGCTGTTATTGCCTCCTCATTTGCCCGTATTTTTAGACAAAACATGTTCAACTGCGGAATGGCCGCTATTGAGCTCCCGGCAGAGCAGCTGGATGCAGTTTTTGGATTTGCTCAGGCATCTGATGCCGCTATTGCCATCGATATCGAAGCACAAACCATGACCGTAACCGGTGACGGCAAAACCTATCAGTGTAGCTTCGAACTTTCACCCTTCGACAAAGCATTGGTTTTAGCTGGTGGCTGGGTCGATTATGCGGACAAAAGCTACTAATTAGTAGGGACGTAGCAAGAAGGAGGGACCATGTTCGGATTTGGCTTACCTGAACTCATTATAATCCTGGTGATTGTTCTAGTGATCTTCGGTGGAAGCAGACTACCTGAAATTGGATCTGCACTGGGTAAAAGTATTAAAAACTTCAAGAATTCATCCACTGGTAAAGATGAAATCGAGATAAATCCTAAAAAGGATGAGAAGAAAGACTAATCATCCACTTCATGTCATACCACCGGGAGTCGGCTACCCTGTCGACTCCCGCGTCGTATCAACTCTGCCTCAATCATATTCAGTACTTCAAGCTTACGACGTGACCAATCCGGTGCTATCAAATCCTTACGTCCATCCCCCATAACACGGTGAACGACAATCGAAGGATCTAATAATTCAATCGCATCTACAACCGTTGAAACATACGTTTCACGGTCCATAAGATTTAAATCACCAGCCAGATAATCCTTTTCAAACTGACTGCCACGGGTTACATGCAGGTGATGCAGTTTAACACCAGCGACACCAAGACGGGTAACCTCACGAACAGACTGCATCATCATATCATGGCTTTCACCCGGCAGGCCTAAAATAAGGTGTAGACAGACCCGTATACCTGCCTGTTGTAATCTATCTATTGCCGATACGGTTATCGCGTGGGTATGACCACGATTAATGCGTAATAGTGTCTGATCATGCATACTCTGCATACCGAGCTCAACCCACAGATACGTTTGTTTGGCCATTGATTGTAATAACGCTACTACCTCTTCAGGCAAGCAGTCCGGACGGGTACCAACCAACATACCGACAATATCAGGATCAGATAGTGCTGAGCGATAAAGCGTCTCAAGCTCTTCTATCGGAGCATACGTAT
>JBLIZM010000227.1:0-11228 GCA_048859855.1 Trichlorobacter sp. | reverse complement strand
CACAATCAGGTTTGATTATTGTTTTGTTGCTCCTTGCCCGTAGCGGTAAAAAAAGAATTGGCTGGAAAGAATCGAATCATCAAATGACCTCCAATGATCACCTTCCCTCCAACCCATTATTCGGTATTTTCTGGAAAGTATAGTTGAACTGATAGTTGACCGAACCGGTCGGTTTCCGTATAGTACACAGCCATGAACAAGTTCCCGTATATTTTGACAATATCATCTGAAAAAGGCGGCGTTGGTAAGACAACGTTGGCAACGAATCTGGCAATCTATCTCAAGGCAATGCTTGAGGACCTGCCGGTTACGCTACTATCGTTCGATAACCATTTTACCGTTGATCATATGTTTGAGATCAAAGGGCAACGGACGAATGGTAATGTTGAAGCGTTGCTTGATGGCAGTCGTCATGGTAGTGACTTGGTGATACAGGGGCAATATGGTGTTGGCTATATTCCCTCTTCCAATGATCTTTCACATCTGTATGGCTCATTTAAAGGACCAATGGCGTTAACGCGGATACTGGCAGAGTCAGGCATTACGGGCGTCATTGTGCTCGATACTCGTCCAGACCTCAATATTCTTACTCAGAATGCCTTGTATGCTGCTGACCGTGTTCTGATACCGGTCAAAGATATGCCGAGCCTTGAAAACTGCAAGAATATCTTTTCACTATTTGATCAGCGCGGTATTGACAAGCGTTCATTGGTACTGCTCCCGTGTCTGATTGATAATCGTATTAAGTATGACGGTATGTTTAAAGATCAACGTACCTTGCTGCGTGCTTTCGCCATTAATCGTGGCTACCGCTGTATGGATACCTATATTTCAAAGAGTCCTAAGGTTGAGAGTCTTAATACCAACCCGGAAGGTAAGATTTATCCCGTTATCAGTCATGCCAGAGAAACTGATGTCCACCCACAAATGACAGAGATAGCGAAAGATATTATTAAGCACTACCAGGAGACCCCCGAGACCCGCTCATCGCTCTATCACCAATGGTTCACTGAACAAGAGGGGCGCAAGAAAGAAGCGTTTCTGGCACGTCTTGAAGGGATTTCTGCTCATTGCCCCCTCTGCGGCAAAGCACTGGATCTCGGGAGTGCCGGGATATCAAAAGGGTTGTATTATGAATCCTCTGATCGCACCCTTCGTGGATTTATACATACGGACTGCTTTATGCCATTACTGGTAACCGTTATGTACGATATCGATAGTGACTCAGATCTGTATGCAACCTCCCTTAAGATTATCAGAGACCGGGCACGCTCCACTGTTTCCTGCTTTTCCTATGGTGGGTCACCGGTTAGCACCCAAACGGTTGATTTTAAGCAGTACGATTTGTGTGGTGAGTTAATGCTCGAGAAGTCGATTAACCTGAGTCGTTTTTTCACAACTCAGCGTGACCCTCTTTCCAAATTGGTGTCTGGTCTGTCAACCGATGGCTCCAATCGCTTTATTGCGGTCCATCCGGTAGACGACCACGCTCCTGAGTCAGCCCTCAAAGATCAGCAGTATCGCCGTATCCAAGAACTGCAGCGTCTCATTAGTACAAAGCAGTAGGAGATCTGCCGTGACCAATTTAATCAGTGCCGAGGGGATGCGTCGTCTCGAAGAAGAGTTCGATTTTCTCTGGAGAATTGAGCGTCGTAAAGTTGTGCAGGCGGTTTCTGAGGCTGCAGCAGAGGGCGACCGTTCCGAGAATGCAGAATATATCTATGGCAAGAAGCGGCTGCGTGAAATTGACCGCCAGCTTAAGCATATTGGTACCCGCCTTAAACTCTTGAAGGTAGCACCTCCCCTCAATACCGTTCCAGAACGAGTTTGTTTTGGTTGTTGGGTTCAATATGAGGATGAAGATGGTGCCGAATACTGTTATAAGCTGGGAGGGCCAGACGAGTTTGATGTAAAGCAGGGGGTTATCAGCATTGACTCGCCGGTTGGAAAGGCACTCATTAACCGATCCTGCGGTGATGAGGTCACTATTCGTAGACCGACGGGTGACTTGCTGGTGGTCATTACGGAGATATTGATAACCGAACCAGCACGGTGAACCTAGTTATGCGTGAGTGACCCTGCGGTTACGAACGTGACACCACGGGAGACCAGTTCCGGAACAATTCGTTCAAGTGAAGCAAACGTTTGGCTATGGGGGTGCGCAATAACAAGTGCACTCCCTTTTTTTTCAGCAATCCGGATAGCCTGAAGCATCTGTGACCGTATTTGTCGATCCTGTTGCACATTATCCAGAAACACATCTCGCCGTGCGGTTGGAACAGCGAGAGAGCGTGCAGTGGCAAAAGCAACCGTGCGGGGTGAGGTAACACTATCGATAAAAAAGAGCTGATTGTTTTTTAAGAAGGTGAGAACTGTTTTCATCTTTTCAGGGCTCTGCGTAAAGGCAGATCCCATATGGTTGTTTGCTCCTACTGCTTGGGGAATCCGAGCCCGATAGCCTGTCAATCGGGTAACAATTTCCTGATCGTGATAGGCAAGCTTCAGTCCATTACCCTCAAGGCGTTCATAGGCTCCAGGTAGTGCTTCCATCGGGAGATGAATGAGTACTTGTATGCCGCTTCTGTGTGCCAGTTCAGCCACTGATCGGTCTTGTGCAAGCCCGGGAATTACAGCAATGCTTATGGGAATTTTCAGCGCTTTAAGCCGATCGACCTGCCCTGTTGTTCTTCCCATGTCATCGATCAGGAGCGCTAGCTTAATCCCTGGTTTGATCTGGGGGAATGGCGTAACACTCGGGGCAGTAGCGGAGATTGATGGTTGTGTTGCACTACTGGAGATTGCTTGGGGTAGTGGTTGCCGAATATCGGCTGTTCTCCCCTGCTCTTTATCAGTACCGACCTGGTGTTGCCAGAGTAGGTACCCTACGGTAATCAGTATGGCAACAATAGCGAGAAGACCAACGGCACGGAGAAAAGACCCCATGCCGTTGGTTGACGGTTTCCGTCTGTTTGTTTTACGATTGTTTGCGTTATGGGTAGCCATATCGAGTGGGTATTACATCCCCTTCAGGATTGCCCACCCTTTCAGAAGATCGAGCGCCCGCATCAATTGATAATCGTTCTTCAGTGAGTCACTCTTCTTAGCATCACTGGCTTGTGGAGCCGTTGTGCCTTTCTTGTCGGTGTTCTCAAAGTGATTTTCAAGATCCTTTTCCCGAATAACCATTCCATCACGCAGGGTTGACTTACCGACTTCGAGCTGTTCAACCGCGATATCCGGGGTAATCCCTTTTGCCTGAATAGAACGACCGCTTGGGGTAAAGTAGCGTGCGGTGGTGAGTCTTAGGCCAGAATCATCGGATAGCGGAATAATGGTCTGAACGGAGCCCTTACCAAAGCTTTGTACCCCCATGATGATGGCCCGTTTATGGTCTTGCAGTGCCCCAGCAACGATTTCAGATGCGCTGGCACTACCACTGTTTATCAGAACAACTATCGGATAATTAGCCTCTTTGCTTCGAGCAGTGGCAGTAAACTGCATTTTGGATTCGGGATCACGCCCTTCTGTATAGACAATCAATTTACCACTCGGGATAAAGTGATCGGATACCCGTACCGCTTGGTCGAGCAGCCCGCCGGGATCATTACGAAGATCAAGTACCAGACCAGAGAGCTGCTTACCATGGTTTTCACTGACCAACGCATGCAGTGCTTTCACCATGTCATCGTCGGTTCGCTCTTGGAACTGGGCAATCCGTAGATAGCCATAACCATTATCAAGCATCCGATATTTAACACTCTTGACTTGAATGATATCACGAATCAGCGTGAATTCTTTTGGACGGTCGAACCCTTCGCGCATAATGGTCAGGACAACCTTGCTCCCTTTAGCCCCACGCATCCGTTTAACTGCATCACTAATGGAAAGATCTTTGGTGAACTTATCATCGATTTTAACAACCTGGTCCCCGGACTTCAGGCCAGCACGTTGTGCTGGGGTGTCTTCAATTGGTGAAATAACCGTGAGGACACCGTCTTTCATACTGATCTCAATGCCAAGACCACCGAATGCCCCTTGTGTTTCGACCTTCAGATCCGTAAAGGACTCCGGAGACATATAGGAACTATGGGGATCAAGTGCAGATAGCATCCCATTGATCGCACCTTGAATGAGTTTTTTTGAGTCAACATCCTCAACATAGCTCTTCTTGATGATTGACATGACATCGGTTAGCTGCCCGATATATTCATAGTCACTCACTGACTTTGCATCACAACGTTTTTGTGAAGCGACCCCGATAAACAATACCAAGAGCGCCACTACACCGGCAAACCCGAGTACCACCTTCTTTTTCATTCCTGAACCCTGCATGGTATGAACTCCTTATGACGCACTGCGTCGTATACACGTTCTGCTATATCATACTGGTGACGGCTGTCCAGAATAATTTGCCGTCAGTGAACCCATGTTGTCGGATCGACCGGTTGTCCCTGATAGCGAATCTCAAAATACAGTGCTGAGCCAACCGTTGAATCAACATCCCCTACCGCAGCGACGACATCACCTTTTACAACACTCGCGCCAACCCGCTTGGTGACCCGGGCGTTATAGGCATACAGACTGAAATATCCCCCACCATGGTCAACAATAATCATGTTGCCATACCCTTTGAAGTAGCCGGCATAGATAACCGTTCCTTCATAAATAGCCCGTACTTCTGTACCCGCGCCAGAAGCAATCACGATACCTTTATTAAAGGTATAGGAGTTGAACTCAGGGTGTTTGTGTTTACCATACGGCTGAACAATCCTGCCACGAACCGGCATTGCCAATCTGCCTCGCTGTGAGGCAAATCCACGATCCGGAGTGGTAGGACGCTGTATTGGTTTACTGGTGCCGGTTTGGCCACGCTCTGGTTTACGGGTATAGCGCTTACGGCTTTGGGCATCAAGACGATTTAACATCGCCTGAAGACGCGAGGCATTGGCTTCTAGTTCTTTTAAGGATGCCTCCTGGCCACGTCGGTCAGTCTGGACTTTCGTAAGATGAGTAGCAGTTTTTTGTCGCTCAATTTCAATCTCACGCTTTTTCTCAGCTATTGAACCCTTAAGTCGTTCCTTAATGGCGGCGTCCTGCTCAAGTTGCTTTTTAAGGCGCTTAAGCTCGCCAACCTTGTGCATATATTCGCTAAAGGTAACTTTGTCCTTAGCGAGAATACGCTCCATAAAGCGGTTGTTTTCAGACATCTGGGGAAAACTTTCCGATGAGAAAAACATCCGGATTGGCCCAAGGTTTCCGGCTTTATACAAGATCCCGAGACGGTGTTCAATCTGGCTCTGTTTTTGAGCAGCCTCACGGCTAACGAGATCAATGTCTTTGCGGGTTTTGGTTATATTGGCTTCAACACGCCGTAAATCAGCATCAAGAGCCCGCAACTCCGCTTCTTTCTTTGCCAGCGTTTTGTTAATGGCCTGGAGCTTACCCGAAACAGCTTTTTCAACCTTCTTCGTTTTGGTAATCTGCTGTTTTTTTATTTTGATTTCATTGCGTACACCACGCAAATCATCCTGTGGTGAGCCCCATGCATTGGTTAGAGAGCCATCCGACAGGATGACTACCCCAAAGAGCAGTAACAGGCAGGTTACACGCAGCATCATAGAAGCAGACCACGAACCCGTCTGATAGAGCGTCTGGTGGCTGTTAAACTGCCAAGGAGTCCCAACAGAGCACCACCAAAGATAATAGAACCGATATATTCTATCGGTAGATAGATTAATGAGGCTGCACGTGGATTGAATACAAGATAGTCACCTGCATATGCCATGAATGCTTCAAACAACCCCCAAAGGGTTAACTGGGCTATGATGCCGGCGAATAGACCTTGAAGGAACCCTTCTATCAGAAAAGGGAGCTTGATGAAACTTGGGGTCGCACCAACCAATAGCATGATTTCCAGTTCATCCTGACGATTCATAACGGTCAGCTTGATGGTATTTGAGACAATAAAGATTACCGCCGTAACGAGGAACCCCAAAAGGAGCAAACCAACAATTCTCATGACGTCAAGGAAGCCGTTGAAACGTCTAACCCACTCTTCTCCGTATTGAACATCACCAATGCCCGGGAACGTCTGTATATGCCGTGCGTACCGTTCTACCCCATCGGTTGTACGGTACGATTTTTTAAGGGTGACTTCTAGAGAAGCCGGCAGCACGTCGGAACGAACACCTTCAAGTAAGGCTTCCTGGCCTTTCATGCGCTGTTTGAAGCGCTCAAGAGCCGTTGCTTTGCTTACCCAGGTAACGGATGCTGTGGCAGGCAACGCCACTAATTTACTCTTTAGTTGATCTTGCTCGCCAGCAGTTAGATCCCGATCGTAGTAGATGGCAATTTGTACTTTTTCAGTCCAGCTGTCTGCAGCATGTTCAAAGTTGGTGAACACCAGTGCAAAGAGTGAGACAACCAAGAGTGCCAGTATGATGGTTCCAACCGTAATGACATTCAAAAAAAGATTTTGACGGATATTTGAGAATGCTTTGGCAACATAATAACCAATCCGGGTGAGGAAACCGGCGGTTGAGCGTTTTTTCATAAAGAGATTACTGCTCATGAGACACCTCCGAAGAATTTACGGTAGTCGAAGTCTCTGAGCGCTGAAGAGCCGGTGGTGGCAAGGTAATAATACGGCGTGCGTTCCGTTCGAGGAGACGTTGATCATGGGTTGCAACCATGACTGTGGTCCCCTTCAGGTTGACCTGTTCAAGCAGTGCCATAATTTGATCTTTTGTTGAATCATCAAGATTACCAGTAGGCTCGTCGGCAAGTAAAATGCGTGGTTCATTCACCAGTGCACGGGCTAATGCTGCGCGCTGTTGATCACCACCAGAGAGGCGATGAGGTTTGAGATGTGCTTTTTCGGTAAGCCCCACATGCCCAAGAATAGCCATTACCTTGTTTTTAATATCGCTGCGGTTCCGACCACCCTGCACTTCGAGTGTAAGAGCGACATTGTCAAAAACCGTACGATTAGGAAGCAAACGACAATCCTGGAAGACAACGCCAAGATTACGGCGAAGAAAGGGTATTTGGGAAGGTTTAACCCGTGCGAGATCAGATCCATCAAGTTCAATCTGGCCACCACAGGGGGACAGAGAACCGTATATGACCCGTAGAATGCTACTTTTTCCAGATCCGGATGGGCCTGTTAGAAAGACAAATTCTCCCTTTTCGACATGGAATGAAATTCCGTCGATTGGGGGAACGTCATCGGCATATTGAATACAGACGTTATCAAAACGTATCATAAAAAATCACCAATGGTACTGGGGTAAGGTATAATACTTCAGTATATCATACTGAGGTTATCAGACCACTAGGAAAATCAGGTGTAACGCAGGGCAACAAGCCATCCAAACAAGCTAATCAAACTGACTACAATACTAACGACATATACTCTGCCGCGACGTTGCCCGGATGCTGGCGTAAATTGCCAACAGGCAAGACAGGTGCTGATCGCCCATAACCAAAACAGGATTACACCAAGGCGGCTAAGCAATGAGTCAACCATGGTGATTTCGTCTAAAGAGTGAAGCAAACTTTAGCTTCCAGACCATCCCTACTGCTTCCCAGACAATGGCCTTGGACATTTTTGAGTCCCCTGCCCGTCTATCAATGAAAATAATCGGAATTTCACTAATACGGGCTTTAAGCTGAGAACACCAGAAGTGCATTTCTATTTGAAACGAGTACCCATCAGACTTGATGCTGTCGAGGTTGATGCGACGTAGCAGGGTACGGGAGAAGCACTTAAAACCACTGGTACAGTCCATGATCGTCATGCCCGTAATCAGGCGAGTATACCAGTTCGCACCATAGCTGAGCATCAATCGGCGTAGCGGCCAATTAACAACACTGATACCATTTTTATACCGTGAGCCAATTACCAGATCTGACTGTTCCATTGCGTTAAGAAGCTGAGGGAGCATTGCTGGGTCATGAGAGAAGTCAGCATCCATCTCAATAATGAAGTCGGCCCCTTGGGAGAGCACATACTTGAATCCGTCACGATAGGCAGATCCAAGACCAAGCTTGCCAGTTCGATGTAAAACATGAATACGGGGGTTCTCAGATGCTAGAGCATCAGCAACCTGGCCGGTACCATCAGGAGAGTTATCATCAACAATCAGGATTTCAAGGGATGGATCTTGCGAAAGAATTGCTGGGACAATACGGGAAAGGTTATCCAGCTCATTGTAGGTCGGTAAGACAACGAAGGCTTTTTTCATGACTCCCACCCGGGTCATAGTATGAAGCGCTATAACGTCAAAAGGGTGCCCAATAAGAGCACCCTCTGAAGAATGGCGGGGTTGACGGGGCTCGAACCCGCGACCTCCGGCGTGACAGGCCGGCACTCTAACCAACTGAGCTACAACCCCAGAATATGGTGGGTGAAGAGGGGATCGAACCCCCGACATCCAGCTTGTAAGGCTGGCGCTCTCCCAGCTGAGCTATTCACCCGAAACAGTATAAATCTATCAAAGAATGGCGGGGTTGACGGGGCTCGAACCCGCGACCTCCGGCGTGACAGGCCGGCACTCTAACCAACTGAGCTACAACCCCGTACATGTCTCTTTCACTTTGCTACAAGAGACAAACTTTGTACCAGAGGATAGCGGCCTACGTCAAGCCTTTTTTACGAGGCGACCGCGTTTCCTGATGGGGTTTCGTAGATAATCAGCGGTCGTTCGCGATGATAGACAACATCTTCACTAATAACAACTTCTTTAACATTTTGCATGGACGGAATTTCATACATAACATCCAGCATGGAACCTTCAAGGATAGCACGTAAACCACGTGCACCGGTATTGCGCTTGAGTGCTTCTTTCGCAATAGCGATTACCGCGCCATCAGTAAAGCGCAGCTTAACCCCTTCGAGGTCAAATAGCTTTTGGTACTGTTTGGTAAGTGCGTTCTTTGGTTCCGTGAGAATCTGAACCAGTGAATCCTCATCAAGCTCAGTCAAGGTAGCCAATACCGGCAAACGACCGATAAACTCGGGAATAAAGCCGAACTTAAGTAGGTCTTCAGGGCGGACCTGGATAAGCAGCTCACCGGTACGCTTTTCTTCCTTGGTTTTGATTTCAGCGCCGAAGCCAAGACTCTTTGTCCCTACCCGTTGCTGAATAACGTCCTCAAGACCGGCAAAGGCTCCTCCACAAATAAACAGGATGTTGGCGGTATTAACTTTAAGAAACTCCTGCTGTGGATGTTTCCGGCCACCTTTCGGAGGAATATTCGCAATAGTACCTTCAATGATTTTAAGAAGCGCCTGTTGGACACCCTCCCCTGACACATCACGGG
Source organism: Trichlorobacter sp. (assembly GCA_048859855.1). GTDB lineage: Bacteria > Desulfobacterota > Desulfuromonadia > Geobacterales > Pseudopelobacteraceae > Trichlorobacter. The sequence goes on along the minus strand of JBLIZM010000227.1, from coordinate 1,904 downwards.
TCAGAGATGGAGACTCAGACTTACGGGCAATCTTATCAATCTCGTCGATGTAGATAATTCCCTTTTGAGCACGCTCGACATCATAGTCTGCTGCTTGTAACAGGTTTAAAATAATGTTCTCTACATCCTCGCCGACATAGCCCGCTTCCGTGAGGTTAGTGGCATCAGCTATGGCAAAGGGGACTTTCAACATCCGCGCGAGTGACTGTGCTAATAATGTTTTACCGGACCCCGTTGGTCCGAGTAACAGAATATTACTTTTTTGCATTTCGACATCGCCCGGTTTTGCCGGATGCTCGATACGCTTGTAATGGTTATACACTGCTACTGAAAGGACTTTCTTTGCTAATTCCTGACCAATGACATATTCATCGATGAACTCTTTGATTTCCATCGGCTTGGGTAGCTTCGTAACATCACGATCGAGATCAAGTTGCTGACGAGCTTCCTCGGTCAGGATGTCGTTACACAGTTCTATGCACTCATCACAGATAAAGACCGAGGGGCCGGCAATCAGCTTTTTTACATCATGCTGAGGCTTGCCACAGAACGAGCAGACCCGTTCAGAACTTGTGTAGTCGTTATCATTATTGTTAGACATACGTTTCTCTATGCTCCCGTGACGTGTCGCTCCATGACGGCATCGATCAGGCCATACCCACACGCCTCTGACGCAGACATGAAAAAGTCACGTTCGGTGTCAACTGATACTTTGTCAACCGGCTGACCGGATAAACGGGCCAGCAAGCCATTTAATTCTTTCTTCATACGCAGTATTTCTTCTGCTTGAATCATGATATCGGTTGCCTGGCCACGAGAGCCACCTGATGGCTGATGAATCATAATCCTGGCATGGGGGAGCGCATAGCGCTTACCGGGGGCCCCGGCAGCAAGCAGGACAGCACCCATTGAAGCTGCCTGACCAACGCAAATAGTTGAAACGGGCGCTTTGATATAGTTCATGGTGTCGAAAATCGCCATTCCAGCAGTAACAACACCACCCGGTGAATTGATGTACAGATGAATGTCCTTATCCGGGTCTTCAGCTTCCAGAAACAGTAATTGGGCTACCACCAGGTCAGCCATTTGGTCATGGACTTCACCACTCAGGAAAACAATTCGTTCCTTGAGTAGGCGGGAGTAGATATCGTAGGCTCGCTCGCCACGACCACTCTGTTCGACAACCATCGGTACATACATGCCCATTACTCCGCCTTTGGCTGCTCAGCCAGATCTGCTGCGTCTACTTCCGTGACGGTTGCGTTTTGCAGCAAGAAGTCTATTGCTTTATCTTCTTTGATTTCAGCAGTCATTGAATTCTTTACGTTGTCCTGAGTGCTGTAGAAATCTTTAATGCGCTGAACCAGGTCCGGATTACCGTTCGCGAGTTTCTCATACCGGGCATCAAGATCTGCTTCCTCAACCGTAATATTCTCTTCCTCGACAAGCGCCATAACCAACAGGCCGCCCTTAACCTTCTGGGTTGCCTCATTCCAGAAGCGCTGACGGAAACCATCTTCAGTCAGTCCCATCATCTCAATGGTCATGTTCTGACCTTTAAGACGATTTTTCATGTTTTCAAGCATGAAATCAACCTGACGACGTACCATTGAATCTGGTACGTCCAGTGGATTCTTTTCGATCAAGGCGTCAATTACACGGGTTTTCAGATCAGTGGTGATGCGATCAAGCTCATGCTGCTCACGCATTTCACCAAGCTTGGTACGCATTTCTTCAACGGTATCAAATTCACCAAACTGCTGTGCAAATTCATCATCAAGAGCTGGCAGCTCCTTACGCTTCATTTCTTTCAGCGTGATGGTGAAAACACCATTTTTTCCTGCATTGGCAGGATCGGCTGTTTCCGGTACGGTTACAGCAATATCCTTGGTCTCACCACAGGT